>NZ_JASVEJ010000039.1:0-49442 GCF_030285425.1 Geitlerinema calcuttense NRMC-F 0142
CCAGACAAAGGGGGCGTGGTGGCGAACCAATACCGCGACCATGTCCTCGTGGTTCAGGTCGGAGAAACGTTCGATAATGACATTGCCGGTTTCCAGCTCATAGCCCCGCGCGATTTCCTCCGCGGTGAGCGCACGGGTCACCGGCACATCCCCGTAAAAATAATCCGCGTGGGTGGTGCCAAAACAGGGAATTGCCCCGGCCCGCCTGCGCGAATGAGGTCGCATTCCGCGAGTGGGTGTGCACCACCGCGCCAATGCCTTTGAATGCCTGATAGAGGCGCAGGTGTGTCGGGGTGTCCGAGGAGGGGCGCAAATTGCCCTCGACGGTTTTCCCCTCGTAATCGAGCACCACCATGTCGCCGGGCATCATCTGCCGGTAATCCACGCCGCTGGGTTTGATTGCAAAAACGCCTTTGGCCGGGTCAGCCACGCTGACATTGCCGAATGTCAGGTCGATCAATTTAAACTCCGGCAGGAGCAAATTGCTCTCGAAACATTCTTCCTTGAGTGAATCGTATTGGCTCATGGTGAGGGGGGAATCCTTAATGGTTGAGGTTAAGCCCGGAATCCTTTGGACAGGGCGAAATAAACCTCGTTGTGGCGGAGGGTGGTTTCAAATTCCCGGAGGCGGGTGTCCGCGTCGATGACGACGAGTTCCACTCCCGCCATTTTCGCAAAATCCTCCATGTGCTCGGTGGTCACCGAATAACTGAATCCCGTGTGGTGCGCGCCCCCGGCGTAAATCCACGCGGCGCACGCGGTTTTGAAGTCCGGCAGGCAATTCCACAGCGCCCGCGCCACGGGAAGTTTGGGCAATTGCTTCGGCGGTTTGACGACCTTGACCTCATTGACCAAAAGGCGGAAGCGATTTCCCAGATCAATGACCGAGGCATTGATCGCGCGTCCCGCCGGTGCGTCAAAGACGAGGCGAACCGGGTCTTCCTTGCCGCCGATGCCCAGCGGATGAATCTCCAGTGAGGGTTTGCCCGCCGCGATGGACTCACAAATCTCGAGCATGTGCGCCCCCAGCACGAGGTGCCCTTTCGGGTCGAGGTGATAGGTGTAATCCTCCATGAAAGAGGTTCCCCCCTTGAGATCGGCGGCGATGACTTTCATCGCGCGCAGGAGCGCGCAGGTTTTCCAGTCGCCTTCCGCGCCGAACCCGTAACCATCCGCCATCAGGCGCTGAACCGCCAACCCCGGCAATTGCTTCAGCCCGTGCAAATCCTCGAATGTCGTGGTGAACCCATTGAATCCGCCCTCCTCCAAAAAGGAGCGCAAGCCCAGTTCAATCCGCGCCCCGTCCCGCAGGGAGCCGTGGCGTGCCCCTCCTTTTTTGAGGGGTTTGGCCACTGAGTAAAGACTCTCGTATTCCTTGCAGAGATTTGTGATGGCAGAGTCGCTGACCGCATTGACATGTTTGACCAGATCGCCAATGCCATAGCCATTGACCGAATACCCGAAAGTCGCCTCCGCCGCGACTTTGTCGCCCTCAGTGACCGCCACTTGGCGCATGTTGTCGCCGAACCGGGCGAATTTCCCCCCCTGCGCGTCGTCCCAAGCGCGGGCCACGCGCATCCAGGAGCCGAGACGATCCTGCGTTTCACTGTCGCCCCAATGTCCGACGACGACCTTGCGGTTCAAGCGCAGGCGCGTGTGAATGAATCCCGCCTCGCGGTCGCCGTGCGCGGACTGGTTGAGATTCATGAAATCCATGTCAATCGTGCCCCAAGGCAGGTCGCGGTTGAACTGTGTGTGCAGGTGGACGAAAGGTTTTTTCAGCGCTGTCAGCCCCGCGATCCACATTTTCGACGGTGAGAACGTGTGCATCCAGAGGATCAGTCCCGCGCAATTTGCGCTGTGGTTGGCGTCCTGACAGAGGGCGCGGATTTCCTCCGGGGTCTTGAGCACGGGCTTGAAAACAATTTGCTCCGGGATGCGGTTGGATTGGTTCAGCGCCGCCACGATTTTTTGGGAATTCAACGCCACTTGCTTCAGGGTTTCCGGGCCGTAGAGGTGTTGACTGCCGGTGACAAACCAGAATTCGATTTTTTTCAGGGAGGATTTTTTCATGATTTTTTCAGGGGTGAGTGTGATGATTTGTTTGGGTGGGAATTTTTTTCGTGTGATGAATCGCGAGAAAAAGCGCGTTTTTAGTCCTTCGACTGGCGTTGTTTGATATTGATGAGGTTTTTCATCAACAGAGAGAAGTCAGCGGATTTGTCCACGCCGCCGAAGCTGTCGTGGAGCCTCAGATACAGATGATAGAGATCATCATAAACCCGCTGATTTTCCGGGATGGGTTTGAAGCTGACATCCTTGAGACCCGTCATGGCCGCCATCGCCGAGGGAAAATCCGCGTGACCGCCCCGGTCTTTGCCCGCCGCCACCGCCGCCGCCACCGCGCTGCCCAGCGCGCAAGTCTGAGGGGAGCGCGACACTTTCATCTCGCATCCCGTCACATCGGCGTATATCTGCATCAGCACCGCATTTTTCTCCGCGATCCCGCCGCAACAAACCACGTCCGTGACCGGAACCCCATATTCCTTGAACCGCTCCAGAATCACACGGGCACCAAAGGCCGTGGCCTCGACCAGAGCGCGGTAAATCTCCGCCTGTGAGGTGTGCAAAGTCTGACCGACCAGCAGACCCGTGAGCCGTTGATCGACCAGAACCGTGCGGTTGCCGTTATTCCAATCCAGCGCGAGCAACCCGTTCTGCCCCGGTTTGAGCGCGGCCATTTGCGCCGTGAGCTGCCCATGCAATGCGTCGTCGCCTTTGCAGACCACCTCGACGAACCATTTGAAAATGTCGCCCACCGCCCGATTGCCCCGCCTCCAGGCCGTAGAAACCCGGAAGGATCGAACCATCGACAATGCCGCAGATGCCCGGAATGTCGGCGAGTTTTTTCGAGTTGCTGACAATGCCACAGTCGCATGTGGAGGTTCCCATCGCCTTGACGACGACCCCCTCACGAATGCCCACACCGACACAACCCAGATGCACGTCGAATGCGCCAATGGCGATGACGATGCCGCTGGGAAGCCCCAGTTTTCCCGCCCATTCCGCGCAGAGGGTTCCCGCGGTGGCATTCAAATCATAAGCCTTGTCATACAACCGGCCGCGCAATTTGCCCAGACGCGGGTCGAGCATGGAGAGAAATTCCTCATCCGGCAAACCGCCCCACTCCCCGCAATACATCGCCTTGTGCCCCGCCGCGCAGACGCCGCGTTTGATGTCACGGGGATTTTTGACTCCGGCCAGAACCGCCGGGATGTAGTCGGAGAGTTCCACCCAGCTGTCCGCCGCGTCAAAGACGCCCGCGTCCACATTCAGGCAATGCCAGATTTTCGCCCAGAACCATTCGGACGAATAAATATTCCCGCATTTTGCAACATACTGGGGGCGGTGGGCGAGGGCGGTTTCAGTGATTTTCTGCGCCTCATCGACACTGGTGTGATCCTTCCACAGCCAGCAGAGGGCATTTGGATTGTCCTTGAAAGCCGGGAGCAGCGCCAGCGGTGTGCCATTTGCGTCCACCGGAATCGGGCTCGAACCCGTCGTGTCCACGCCGATGCCGATGACTTTCTCCGGGGCAAATTGCGCGTCATTTTGTGCGGCCTGTTTCAGCGCCTCGCGAATGCTCGTCTCCAGACCCGCGAGATAATCCGCCGGATGTTGCCGGGCCAGATGAGGGTCTTTGGGATCAATGATGACACCCTGATGACCGCTGGGATAACCAAAGACGTGGGTGCCGATTTCTTTGCCATTGGCGCAGTCCACCACCAGCGCGCGGACTGAGTTCGTTCCGTAATCAACTCCGATTGTGTAAGCCATGAATTTTCTTTTTTGCTCCGTGGTCGATTGAGTTTGTTTAGCCTTAAATTCTTCCGAGGATTAAAGTTGTTTCCGCCCTTTCACTCAAGAGAAAGTCGATGAGCAGGCAAATTGATCTTGGACCGACAGAGTCTCGAATTTTTCGGCCCATATTGAGTTAATCATTTAACTCATCGGAATATGGGAGATTCGGGTAAAAAAGAAAACCCCCGCCTGATTGAGGCGGGGGTTTGGAAGAAATCGAAAAATTTTCAACGCAGGTCAATTCAACCAAGGTTCGATCGCCTTGAGCGCTTTGCGAACGTAGGTGGAGTGTTTCAATCCGGCCACCGTCTGGGATTGTTTCCGACGGGCGGCCTCAGCCTCTTTTTGGCCTTGCGCGGTTTTGCACGCGGCGCAAACTCCGTCAAAAGGGGCCAAGTGGTTGAGTTCCGTCAGTCTCACGCCGCAAGATGTGCAAAAAACAAATTTCGGTTTTTGCAAAACATCGACCGCTGTGCTGGCAATGCTTGGAACAAGGATTTTGGAAGGGGAGGTGGATTTAGCCGACAGTTTTTTAACGCGATTTTTTGATTTCATAGATTTAAAAAAACGGACTGAGATTGAAATCCCATTATATCAGTGTTATATGAAATTTCAATGGTTTTAATGGTGGACATAATATTTTTCATATAAATTACTCGTCAGGAATAGATTGCATTCGATTTTATGCCGGAAAATGAGTCAAATTGTCATTCTGACACCCCAAAAACGGGAGAGCAACTGACCGGGAAAAACTTGCTCATCATTGATGGGGACTGCGGTTTTTGCCGTCGTTGGGCCATGTATTTCAGGCAAATTGCGCGGGACGGCTTCGAAATCGTGACCAGTCAGGAAGCCGGCGAATCTTTTCCACAAATTGCATCGAAGCAATTTGCGCAGTCAGTCGCATATATCGATAAAGACGGACAAATCTCCTTTGCCGCCGAGGCGTGTTTCCGGGCTTTGTCGTTGAACCCCCTTCTCGCATTTTTGCCGAAGCTGTATGTGGCATTGAGGCCATTTGCTGTGCTGACAGAGTGGGTTTATGGCTTCGTCGCATCAAACCGTTATTTTTTCTCGAAAGTGACCGCGCTCCTCTGGGGGAAGAAAATCGAAATTCCCCGTTACCAGTTGCTTCAATTCCTCTTCCTGCGGGGGCTCGGCCTGATTTATCTCGTGGCATTTTTGTCATTGGTCACGCAAATGACCGGGCTTTTCGGCAGTCAGGGAGTCATGCCGATTCAGGGTTACATGCAGATGGTCGGGCAAATTCTCGGTCAACGCGGGGACAGCCTGCTCGCGGTCTGGTATGTGCCATCGGTTTTTTGGCTCGGGCAATCGGACTTTTTCCTGATGGCCGTGGTGTGGGCGGGAGTGATCGCGTCGCTGTTTTTGATTGTGAATATCGCTCCCGCACTTGCCGCCGCGGCGTGCTTTGTTCTTTACCTGTCGATCTGTGCGGTGGGTGAACCCTTCATGAGTTTCCAATGGGACGCGCTCCTTCTCGAAGTCGGATTCCTCGCCATCTTCTTTGCACCTTGGAAATGGTGGCCGTGGGCGGGTTCCCCTGCCGCATCCCGCGTGATGGTGTGGCTCTGCCGCTGGCTGCTTTTCCGGTTCATGTTCTCATCCGGAGTCGTGAAACTCTCCAGCCAAGACCCGACCTGGGCGGATTGGACCGCGTTGAATTATCATTACTACACCCAGCCGATTCCCAACCCGCTGTCGTGGTTTGCGCATCAACTGCCCGAATGGTTCGACAAAATGTCCGTGGGCGGAATGTTTTTGATCCAGTTGATCGTGCCGTTTTTTATTTTTGCGCCGAGACGATTGAGGTTTGTCGCCGGGTTGCTTTTGGCATTCCTGCAAATCACCATCATTCTCACGGGCAACTACACGTTTTTCAATGCCCTGACGTTGCTACTGATCCTGATGTGCTGGGATGACCAGGCGTTGGAAGGGGGCATGCGTCGAATCTCCCGAAGGAATCAGGAGTGGAATCCTCCGGTGGCAGTGATTTCTGAAAACTTTTTCAAAAGACGGGTGATCGTGCCACTGGTGGCGGTTTTGGTTGTCTGGATGAGTGTCACCCCCTTCATGGGCGCCTTTCGCCGGCCCGCTCCTGAATGGGTAAGCTTTTGGAACCGTCACCTCGGGCAATTCCGGCTCGTCAATGGATACGGACTCTTTGCGGGAATGACCACGCAGCGCCGCGAGATCGTCATCGAGGGCAGTGACAACGGGGTGGATTGGCTCGCCTATGAATTCAAATACAAACCCGGCGATGTCACCCGCCTGCCAGCGCAAATTGCTCCGTTCCAGCCCCGGCTGGACTGGCAGATGTGGTTCGCCGCGCTGGGAAATTATCAGGGCAACCCCTGGCTTTTGAATCTGCAGGGCAGAATTCTCCAAGGGTCCGAACCCGTGCGCAAATTGCTCGGGACAGATCCTTTCGACGGACGCCCGCCGCGTTACATCCGGGCCGTGGTCTATGACTATCGGTTCACAAGCATCGATGAATGGCGCGAAACCGGCCACTGGTGGTCGCGCAAATTGCTCGGGCTCTACAACCCGGTGCTGGAGCGCAGGGATTAGCACGACAGGAATATCAGGGGAATCCCTGATGGATAGAGGGGGAATCAGGTTTTGCCTGAGAGACGTTAAGGCTTGGGGCTGAGTGGTTTTCAGAACCCCACCGATTTCAAAAAATGGCTCCTTGGGTTAGCTTTTGGATGTATGAAAGAAGCAATCCGCACACTCAAAAACGACAAAAGTGGCTTCTCATTGGTCGAAGTCGTCATTGCATTGGTGATTTTCATGTTTGTTTTTTCGGGCATCTACATGGTTTCCAGCCGGGCCATGCTGATGCTGGACAGTTCCCGCCAGTCCGCGCGTGCCACGGACATCACGCTGGCCAATATCGAGTATCTCCGGACACGGGCATGGGATCAGCTCGTTTATTTCACCAATACCGCTCCCGGACAGGCCATATCGGTTTCGTCGAACATGATTGTTTCCCAACTCACGCCCTACATGGTGTGCTCCTATCTCGAGCTCCATCCCGATGATCCGCTGAATATTTTCCTGACCGCACAGACCGGGCAACGCCCCTCGCGGCAGATTATCATGGAATATTTCCCCAGTGGCATTCCGGTGACTCCAGGCGGTTCGGCGACCAATCATGTCATTAAAGCCACAGTGGTGACCGCATGGCAGAATATGTCTGGAACGATGATGACCAACACGATGACGACCCTGATTTCCAAAGGGGGACTCTCAGCAAATTATCTCGGACTCAACGAGGCTGATGTTGATTTTCTGAACCAATTAACCGCGCAATGAGGACAACAATATGAAAACTCAAAACGTGACTTCCAAAAATCAGCAACGGGGATTCTCCCTGGTGGAAATGGTCGTTTCTGTGGCGATCTCAGGGATGTTCCTCTCCATGGCTTCGCTGGCCTATGTGAATTTCTACAAGGTTTTCTACATGCAGCAAGGTTACCGTGACATTCATGATGACGCGCGCAAAGCGGTGGCGATTATTGACCGCGATGTGCGCAAGGCCAACACTCTGGCCAGCATGGGTGGGTATAACATTCCCGCAAATGTTTCCGCGAATTTCAGCACAAATTTTATCGGGCTTCATATTCCCGCCTCATTGGATGGGACGCGCCCTGAGGAATACGTCCTTTACCGGCTCGTCGATGAGAAGGTTCGCGGCTTTGATGCCCCCGTGGGGCTCCTCTATCGGTTTGTTTACACCAATCTCGCCGCAGAGCCGATTGTGCAGCAAGTCACCCGTTATCCGGTGAATATTGATTTTTCATTTTACAAAGACCCCGGTCAGCGGGCCACGACAGCGTTGGCAGCGGAAACCGCCGAGGTGAGAACCTATCTGATCATTTCCAACCAAGTGACCAAAACCATCTCGACGGATCGCATCCAAGTCCGCAGCAAAATCAGGAATAAAAACATTTTCAATTAAATGAAAGGACCATCGGCCATGAAAACACACCCCATCCCCACGCACGGTTCGACAGTCATTGTCGTGCTGACCATGTCCGTCGCCTTGACGATTCTGGCGACGAGCATCCTCCAGATCATGTCCGCCACGCTCATGTCTGGTTATCGATATGTGCCATTCACTCAAGCTCTTTTCACAGCTGAGGCGGGTGCGGACTTTGCCTGGAGCGAGGTCAATAAGGCGACCAAACTCATACCGGGGGCGGGTGAACCTTTCTCTGGAACGAATTGGACAAAAACAGTCACTGGAACAGGCACTGTCTGGACATTGACGAGCAATGCCTTGACCTCTCTTTTTGCGGGGAATGAGGGGGCTTCACTTTACAATGTCACTGTTTACACCCCCAATACAGCGGCTCCGTATGATGGTGATTATGTGATTGAGGCGACCGGAATCGTCAATGCCGCCCCCAAAATGGGACAGAGCGAGGTTCGCCGCACGGTGAAACTCTATTTGGAACCGGAAGTGACTCCTGTGGTCAATCTCATCGGACTATTTGGGAAGATTGGAGTCATCAATAACGGAAATGCAGGAACAATTATGTCTTATAATTCGCAAAATGGACTGGTTCTTCCTGGGCAGACGGATGACTATCGGCACTGGGGTGATGTGGGGAGCTTGGCGAGTTTTACCAATGCCGTGAGCGCGGGAAATATGAATATCTATGGTTCGATCTCCACAGGGCCGGGGGGTACGGTGGGGACAAACAACAATTTTAACATGTATAGTGGCAGTGATCGGACTAACGGAATCTCAGATAATTTAACCGCCACAATTCCCGATGTGCATCTGCCTGATGATTATTCCGGCTCTCCGATTCTGCTGAACAACAGCGGAACCGCTGGTGCCAATGGAGGAACTGTGGACTACAAGATGGCTTCCGGCCAGAGCATTTCCACGTTGACCGTGACGGGTTCGGGGGTCGTCAGAATCTGGGCTCCCAGCGGCATCAAGATGGCGGGAGGCAGCAAAATCACAATCAGTCCCTCCACTTACATCGTGACCAACTCGACGAGCACGGTCATTACGACGAATTCCTTCAAATCCAAAGGAAAAACATACACAGAGATCAGCACCAACAATGTGGTGAGTGGAACCACAAACTACAATGATCTCCGGGTGGAATTCTATGTCGAGGACGAGATTAAGATTGCTGGAAATGGTTTGGCCAATGCCAATGGACGCCCGCAAAATGCCTACTTTTATGGATTGACAAACTGCACGAGTGTCGATCTTGGTGGAACACCAAAAATTGTGGGTGTGTTTTATGCGCCCCAAGCTGATCTGAAAATTCGTGGAACCGCTGATTTTTACGGTTCGGCAGTTGCCAATCAGATTACCATACAGGGAAACTATTTTGTTGGAATTGACGAATCACTTTTCGGCGATGATTCCGGACAAGAAATCCCCGGACGCTATGTTCTCACGAAGTGGGAGGAGAATTGATTAGGCGTTTTTGGCTTGGTGATCGATCTTCCAGTGAATGGCAAATTGCAGCAATTCATTGGAGGTTCCGATCCCGAGCTTGTGCATGATGTGGGAGCGGTGGGTTTCGACGGTTTTATGACTGAGGCCGAGGGCAAAGGCGATTTCCTTCACACTTTTGCCATCGCTGATCATCTGGAGCACTTCGAGTTCCCGGTCGGTCAGTGAGTCAATGGGGCTCAGTGACAGGTCCTTTTTCTGACCGTAGGTTTTTGAGAAAAGGCGATTCATCATTCTCTGGCTCAGATAAATTTGGTCTTTGGCAATGGCGCGCAGGGCATTGATGATGTCCTCCGAGGCTTGTTCTTTCATGACATAACCTTTTGCCCCCGCCTTGAGGGCGCGTTCCGCATAGAAATCCTCTGAGTGCATGGACAGAACCAAGATTTTTGCATCGGAGTGACGATCCCGGATGGTTTTGACCAGATCAAGCCCGGAGGAGTCTTTGAGCGTCACATCGACGACACAGATGTCGGGCTTGAGGGATTCGTAAAGACCAAAGGCCTCCGAGGTGTTGTCAGTCTCCGCCACCACCTCAAAATCAGGGTCGCTGGTAATCAGAGTTTTCAGTCCGTTTCGGAAAACGGGATGGTCATCGACGAGCATGATTTTGTGCATGATGGGTGTGTCCTCTTTTCAGGTGTTCTGGAAATGGCAGATGACGGTGAGCCCTTGGTCTTTGCCTGAGACGATCTCAACACGCCCCCCGAGGCGCGAGGCCCGGTATTGGAGGCTTTTCATGCCGAGACCTTTGGGGGAACCGTCTTCGGTCGCCGGATCAAGGCCTTTCCCGTTATCCGAGATGCGCAGGATGGTAGCAGGGGAATCCGATCTTTCAAAGGAAATCGTGATCAGGGATGTGCCGGAGTGTTTGATGGCGTTATTCACAGCCTCCTGAATGATGCGGAAAAGATGGGTGGCCGTCGTGGGATTGTCGATGGCGATTTCCTCCGGCCAGTCCAGATCGCAGGTGACTCCGGTCTGAGCCTCCAGCCCCGTCAGGAGCTTGTCCAAGGCGGCGCGCAGACCATATTTCTCGATGCTCACCGGGGCGAGACCGTGGGCGATGGCTCGGGTGGTCGAGATGGAGTTGTTGATCTGGGTGATCAGGGACTTGAGTTCCTCAGCCTCCGGCAGGGACTTGCGGCGGAGTTTATTCTCCAGAGCCTTCGCCATGAGCGAGGCGGCGGAGAGTTCCTGTCCGAGTCCGTCATGCAGATCGTGTCCGATGCGGTGGCGTTCCTCATTGCTGATATTCAGCACCGCCTCCTCGAGCTGGCGGCGTTGGCGAATGTCCTTGACGATCAGACAGAGGTAATCCTTGTCACCCGCGACAAAACGGCCCGTGGAGATTTCCACCGGGATCTCCTCGCCGGATTTTGTCAGATGGAGTGTTTCGCCGCTCAGATCATCCATATTCTCGCCGCCTTTTCCGAACGAAGGGGGAACCGCAAAAAACTCGGAGAGTTTTTTCTTTTGGATTTCCTCCCGTCCATACCCATAGAGGGAAAGACCGGATTCATTGATTTCGACGACCTTGAGGGTTTGCCGGTCAAAAAGCATGATGGCGTCACTCTCTGTGGAAAAAAGGAGCCGGTATTTCTCCTCGCTTTCCCGGACTTTTGTGGCGGCTTTGAATTTTTCCCAGTCAGCGGCAATCGTGCGAAAGACCATGACCCCGCACAGGGTTCCCAACACAGCGCCCACAGCCAGAAAGACATAGGACAGGCTGATTAATTTTTGGAGAACCGCAAAAGTGTCGGGTTCAGCGAGCCATTCATGGAAAAACCCGAGCATTCCCTGATCGAAGAGGAAGTAGAGCCAGACCGGGCAGGACATCAGAAAAATGCCCGTGACAAACCCCGCCAAGAGCAAATTGCGCGAGGGTTTTTTCAAGGTGGGCGCCATAAGGTAACTAGACTAGCCGGTTTTGGGGAATTGGCATCAAAAAAAGTATTCAGGTTTTTTCTGACACAGGAGGCGATGATAATTGAAAAAAGGCTTTTTTAAGAGAGGAAAGGAGCTACATTAATGACGAGGATAAACTGGATTTGGATTCCGAAAAATCACTGTTGTGACAACAAACTGGCACCTGAACAGATCAGTGGCGGGCATCACTCTTGTCGAGGTGGTGTTGGCCGTTTCTTTGGTCACCGTTTTCTGCGCAAGCGCGCTTTCGGCTTTTTTGATGAATCAGGCCTATTCATCCCTGTCGATTTACAACGCCCAAGCCAATCGTTTGAATCAAACCATTGCGGAAACCGTGCTGGCGACGAATTACTCCGGCCTGACAAATTTTGCCGTGACGAATTACGATTTTGTCATCAGCCGCCGGGATCCCGGCCCGGAGTTTGAGAATCCGATGCCTGTTCGCGGGGGCAAGGAATTCCGCACGCGACCCGGACAGGGGTGGGTGACCAATCTCACGGCCACCGTCGCATTTGAAACGGAAGTCGCCGTTGACGAGAAGGGGACATACCGCGAGGCGGCCATTCGCACATATTGGTTTTTTAACGGAAAATTCATGACCAACAGTCTCACCTTGGCGAGGGCCGATGATCGATGAATGCCGCTGTCCATAGGCGCTTGCGATTGATCCAAAAGGGATTCACCCTCTCGGAGGTGGCGATCTCTGTGGCGATCACCGCTGTGGCTTCCGCATTGGTTTTGACTGTCGGCATGACCGTGATTCGTGGAGCGTTGCAGAATCAAAAGGAGACAGAGGCGCATTACCAGCTTCAAGCCTCTCTCCAAAAAATCGAGATGATGTTGCAGTCGTCCAAGGCTCCTCCGACTTTTGAAAATGGTTCGGCTTTCACAGTTTTTGAGGAGGACTACATCGCACGAGCGGCCAATTCGGCAAATGCGGGCACAAAAATGATTCAAGTCGGCAATTTTAAGAAAAAGGGAATCAAACCGGGGCAGAAAACCATCAATGTCGCCGAGATTAAAAAGCCGGTGCAAAATGCCGCTGATTTGAATGCGACATCGACGACATCAAACATTCAGGTGCAGCCCGGTGATGTGGTTCATTTTGACACGAGCCCGGCTTTTTCGCGTGTGGTCAAAAGTGTGAATAACCCCAATGCCGCCGTGCGCACGATGGTTTTTGAGGAGGCTTTTCCGGTTCGGGTTCCGGCGGGAACAAGGATTCGTGTCGGGAAAATCTCACGCGTGGCGATGATCAATGGGGAATTGCGTTTGTATCATGACCCCGAGAAAAATGAGTATGAGGTGCTCAGCCGGAGGCTTGACTCCGGGGAGTCAAATGTGTCATCTGACGGGCGGAACATGATTGTGACTCTCCAGACAACCATTCCCACATTCAGGGGGCAGAAAATTCTCCGTGCGGAAAAGAAAATTTCCTTTTCGCCCACGCCGCTTTTTTATTCGGAGTTTAACACATCAAGCGGAGGGGGACTGCCATGACTGTGATTCGCCCCATACGCAGCGAGAATGGCGGAGTGCTCCTGATGGTGGTGCTCTTGATTACGATCCTTTCCGGCATTCTGGCGGTCAGTCTCGTGTCCACAAATCACTACCGCAGACTCTCGCAGGTCAATGCGGAGAGTATGCGGCTGTATTATGCGGCGCACTCGGCTTTGGAGAAAAACTATGCCGATTTGCGGGGGTTGATTCATTCCGGCACGGATATTGAAAAAGATCTGCCGATTTCGGTTCTCACCGAGTCCATCACATCAGAGACCCTACCGGATTTTCTCAAGGGTGTTCGCAGAAATTACATTTTTAATGTCAACACCGTGGTGCCTTCCGATGAGGATGGAAGCCCCGCAGATCGGCCTGTGGACTCAAATCCTGATCCCTTTGTCCGAGATTATTATTTTCTCTCAGCGTCCTACGCCCAGACCGAGGGCTTCTGGCGCCCGCTGGATACCCGTCTGGAGCAGCCGCTGAAATATTCGATCCGACCGCTGTTTTATTTTGGTGTTTTCCACGATGGAGATTTGGAGATTCATCCCGTCGCGGACATGGAGCTGTCCGGGCGCATCCATGCCAATGGCTCCATCTATTACGGGTCGAGTGGCTCTGGCTCCTTGCGTTTCACGGGGCATCTCTCCGCGGTCAATGGGGTGATGAACACTTTCCATCCGGATCGGAATCTTTCGGGGGAACCCTCGACCAATCACCACACTTTTGCGAATCAACCATTCCTCACATCGGGAGAACATCTTTTCCCTCCGCAGGCTTTTGACCCTGCTGGCAATAACCCGAATCACCAGAGCGCCCGCGAAATGATTGAGATGCCGGTGACTGTTCAGAACAATGAATATTTCAATGATGATTTCGCGGAAAATCGCCTGTTTAACAAGGCGGGATTAAAAGTCGTCGTCTCCGATGATCGCAAGACGGTGAGTTTTTTCACCAAAGACGGCACGCCGATTACTCCTGACAGTGGGGCTCTTTACACGTTCCTGATTGCCACATTCAAGCCTGACACCGCTCTGCCGGACAATCGCTTGAATGCATCTGTCGCAACAGTGAGGGTGGACATGTCTCATTTCACTGACAGCAAGGGCGCTCCGGTGATCCCTTCGACTCTTCCGGCAAATTCCAAATTTCCAAACACAGCTCAAACCCGTTCCATGGGGATTCATAACAAAACCATGGTGACGGACACAAACCTCACGGGAAAAGAAATCTGGAATGGAATCATTTATGTCGCCACAAAAGGGGTTTCGAACGATAAACCCGCCGGTGTGCTCTTAGTGAATGGTCAGATTCTCCCTGACGGAGGATTGACGGTGGTCAGTCCGAATAATCTTTACGTCGCGGGTGATTACAATAGCGGGGGATCGGGCACAGCCATTCCTTCCAATGTCGCTCCTGCCCAAACCGGGCAATCACCTGTGACCACTGTGAAAAATTACTCCAAGCCACCGGCGGCCTTGATTGCTGACAGTATCACTGTTCTTTCCTCAAAATGGTTGGGGCAGAATCAATCCCTGAATAACCCATCACAACGGATGGCGACTCCGACCACAATCAATGCCTCCATGATTGCCGGGTATTCCCTCCCTCAAGAGGGAGTAGCCCCTGAAGGATTTGAGCATTTTGTCAAGTTGTTGGAGAATTGGTCGGGAACCACCCTGACCATCTCCGGTTCTTTTGTCAGTCTCTATGAGTCATTGGAAGGCCGCTCCGCGCCGGGTTATGTCCATGCCGGAGAACCCCTGCGGCAATGGATTTACGATCCCGACCTGCAAAAAGGCAAATTGCCCCCGGGCACACCCTACATCAGCACGCTGAAAAAGGGCCCGGTTCAACGCGTGTTTTAATTGTTTTTTCTTTTAGTCCGCGTCGTTTTTTCAGATGCGGAACCGGACTCGCTTCAGGGTCATGAGGGATTGAGCTCCAAACCCCTGAAAAAATACGAATCAGAAAAATGATGCCGCAAAAAGGCGCAGCATTCAGAAAAAAAGGAATGAATCCCAGATGGGCACAGATAATTGAAGAGTCCGCTTTGCCCTCATCCCAAGTTCGCGCCTGCTCATCAGCGCTCTTGAATCCACCTTTTGCTCAATTTCCTAAGGAGGCTTGCCCTCCCCAAAATCTCAATACACTGGCATGGTCGGGTCGATTTTTGAGGCCCAGGCCCAGATGCCGTTGTAGATATTCCATGACTTTTTAAATCCGGCATCCTGGAGCATTTTCACGGCTTGCGCGCTGCGCGGGCCGTTTTTGCAGTAGGCGTAGATTTCATCGGTGCTGTCGAGCTCATGCATCCGCTTGGGCAGGTCGCCCAGAGGAATCCGGACGGAGTTCGGAATCGAGCAAATCTCGTATTCATGCGGTTCGCGCACATCGAGAATGACGACTTTTTCACCACGGTCGATTTTGCCTTTCAGGTCGGTGACCATGATCTCCGGAACATCATAAACGCCGTGGTCATCCTCACTGTATTCCTGCATGCCGCAGAATTGTTTGTAATCAATGAGTTCCTTGATCGTGGGATTCTCTCCACAAACCGGGCAGGCCGGGTCTTTGCGAACTTTTACCTCACGGAATTTCATCGACAGCGCGTTGAAAAGCAGCAACCGCCCGATGAGCGGGTCACCTTCACCGATGATCAGCTTAATCGTTTCGGTGGCTTGCAAACAACCGATCACACCGGGCAGAACCCCCAGCACACCGCCCTCAGCGCAACTCGGGACAGAACCCGGCGGTGGTGGCTCTGGAAACATACAACGGTAGCAGGGGCCGTGTTTGCCCCAGAAAACGCTGACCATTCCGTCGAAACGAAAGATGCTGCCATAGACATTGGGTTTGCCCAGCAGGACACAGGCGTCATTGGTCAGGTAACGCGTGGGAAAATTGTCCGTGCCGTCGATGATGACATCGTAGTTTTTCATCACGTCGAGGGCATTTTCGCTCGTCAGGGCGAGTTCGTAAGTGTCCACCTGCACATAGGGATTGACCTCATGAATGCGTTCCTTGGCGGACTGCACCTTCGACTTGCCGATCTTGCTGGTGTCATGAATGATCTGGCGTTGGAGATTGGAAAAATCCACCACGTCATAGTCCACAATGCCCAACCGTCCCACACCCGCCGCCGCCAGATACAGGAGCAGGGGGGAACCCAGCCCGCCTGTGCCGATGGCCAGCACGCTTGCGTTCTTGAGTTTTTTTTGCCCTTCCATGGTGACCTCGGGCATGATGAGATGCCGGGAATAACGTTTGATCTCGTCATTCGACAGTTTCGTCGATGCGATTTGTGCGGCGTCCCATTCCAGAAAATGCTTTCCACTCATAAGGCTGGACACCGTAAAGGAGTTGCGGCCCCGGTGCAAAAACTTTTTCTGACATAAAAACGCAGCATTTCTTGCTTCACAACTCTGCGGGAATGCCCTAGATATCAAAATTCATCTCCTCGCGGGTGTAGTTCAATGGTAGAACGGCAGCCTTCCAAGCTGCATACGAGGGTTCGATTCCCTTCACCCGCTCCACTCCTTAAAATCAGGGTTTTGCGCATGAAACACCAATGGATAAAGGGGGTTTTTGTGCCTGTTGGTTTTGACGATTGCGGATGATCGCGGATGATTGCGGATGATTAAAGCTTGAAATGGACAACAAAAAAAGGCATTTTGGACA
The DNA here is from genome assembly GCF_030285425.1 of Geitlerinema calcuttense NRMC-F 0142. NCBI lineage: Bacteria > Bacillati > Cyanobacteriota > Cyanophyceae > Geitlerinematales > Geitlerinemataceae > Geitlerinema > Geitlerinema calcuttense. Next base: position 16,481 of record NZ_JASVEJ010000039.1, read on the forward strand.
ACAGAATGGAGGCCCAAAATGACCATCGGTGGCTGAGGTATTACCCGGCGCGGCAGTGCTGGAAGGTGGAGATTCCTGCCCGGCGGACGGGGACGGGGCGGAAGCTCCGGCGATTTTTCACGACGAAGCTGGAAGCGGAGCGAGCGATTGCCAAGCTCGAAAAGCAACTGATGGTGGCGGGACTGATTCCAGAATCACCCAAGGCCGGGCCACGAACCTCACGCCGCACCCGGAGCCGGGGAGAGACGGTCGGGGATCGGGCACTGGAATATGCCGACTACAAGCGGCCCAAGGTCGGGCCGGGACAAAACAAGAACATCGCGTGTTACCTCGGCAAATTCACTGAGGAATTCGGCTCAGAGGACATTCGGGACATTAAAGGCCGGGACATTCAAAAGTGGGTGGACAGGCTCCCCTACCAGAGCCAAAACACACGGGCGGGGATATTCGCCGTGGTCAGATCGTTTTTCAACTGGGCCGAACGGTGGGACTACATCGAGACAAACCCGGTTCGCAAAGTGGAACCTGTCCGGTGGAACCTCGGCGGACTCGAAATATTCACCCCCGAGCAACTGGCCCGGATGCTCGACTACGCCCACAATGAGCCGGATCGGGTGAGGGCAAGGAAGCACGTTCCCAAGACAGGCAAGGCCGGGCAGATGATTTTTCTGCCATTCCTGACCCTGTCATGCTTCGCCGGAATTAATCACAAAAGCCCGGGACAAGCATGGGCTTAAAACATATCAACTACTGAAATTGCCCGAAGCGTTGAAAGACCCTGTTTTTGTTTTTGAGTCAGACACCCAAAAAGATTCCTTTGTCGTTATGACTGAAATTGAAGTCGCTGATGAGAGCGTCATGGCCGCGATTCATTTCAACAGGGATAAAAAAGGGAATGTCGTGGCGAGTGACCTTGCAAGCGTTTACTCAAAGCCAGACAGTGTCTATGGAAAATTCATCGAAAATAGAAAGACCCTGTATTGGAATAAAGAAAAAGCGAACCGTTGGATGTCGCAGTCGCACCCGGTTCAATTCCGGCAGCTATGGCTTCAACGTATTCGCTCTAGCCCCAATATCATATCGAATTACGATATCAGTCAAGACGGAAATGTGAGATTTTCAAGAGGCGAGAACGCCGCCGGCATCAGCAAGCAACGCGCCTTTGCCGTGATCGACGCGATTCTGCCCCGCATGACGCGCCGACCCGTGGTCAGAGTCATGACCAAAGAGGAATTTGCACGCGAGACAGGCAAGACCATCACCAATCAGGAGGGAGCAATTCAGGGCAACACCGTGTATTTATTCCACGAAAACCTCCCCACAGAAGCCGATGCCGCCCGTGTTTTGATCCATGAGATCGTCGGGCATTATGGGGTTCAAGGGGCATTCGGCGACCGATTCAACGAAACCCTCGACCTCGTCGCAAATCTTTACCGCAACCTGAAAAGCGGACGGGACATCGCCGCCCGTTACTCTAACCAAGCCGCCAAGCCCGGAGGACATCGGATCGTCGCCGAAGAGATCATTGCCCACCTCGCCGATGGCCGGATCAGAAACCCCGGCGCATGGCGCAGAGTCGTCGCCGGATTCAAACAAATGCTCCGCAAAGCCGGGATCAAGGTGCAACTCCGCGAGACAGACATTCAGGCGATTCTGTCCAAGGACATGAGGAAGATCGTAAGCCTCGGCGCGGAGTATGTGGAGGGAAGAACCACAGAGACACAGGGAACACAGAGAGGGGATGATGTGCGATGGAGTCGGACAGACATCAAGCCGGATGAAGAGACTCTCAATATTCGCGTAGCCACCGAATGGCTCAAGATAGCCCGTGATCCAGACACACAAGTCATGACTGACATTCCCACAACCATGAAGTCAATGCGGGAGATTTTCGCAAGGCTGGTGTCGCCGGAGGCTTTGAAGGGTATTCAGATTCACGAGAACCGCCAAGGCGGAGGCCACCCTGAATTCATCTTTACAGATCCACAGGGCAAAAGAATGTTTTTCTATGCAAACCATTCAAAGCCCTATGTGGACAGCACAGAGTCTCCGCAATTTGCCACGGCCATGTATCAGGCTATCTATGCCTACGCGCACAACAATGGACTGGTGGTGCATGGTGATCCTGCCGGACTTTCGGAAATCGCCCAACTCCGCCGCACCAGCCAGATGCTTAATTCCGCGATCCGGTTTAACACCACCCGGCACATGATGCCGCGATTCAACCAATGGCTCAGGGGATGGAATCCTGAGAATACGCCCAAGGCTACATTGAACAACATCGGGATCATGGCGAGAAGAGAGGCAGAAATCGTCTTTAACCGCTTGCCTGAACTCGAAGAACGGTTTATGTTTGATCCAGAAACGGGAGGCTTTTATGACACAATCAACGGCGGAAAATACCGAATCCCTGATAACCCTCAAGGACGGAACCAGTATCTCATGGAAGGGATTGCTGGACTTGATCCTGAGTTTGCCACAGGATCAGGCCCTCGAACTCTTGCGAGAGCATTGGTCACTGTATCTCTCGAAGCCAAATCCATCGGTGGCGGAACTCAACATGCTCCGCCCACACCACGTGAAGCGTTAAAAAATATCCGCTACAGCAAACCGGATGAATCGCCCAAAAAAATCAAATCCAAGGCGGATGAGCGCAAGGCCATTGCCGCGCTCCGGGAGGAAACCAAGCGGCGCAAGGCGGAATCCCAGCCACAGGAAGTCGGAGTAATCCGAGAGGAAGCTCCGAATGATTACTCCGCTCTCAGCAATGCCGACCTCGTCGGGGAGTATCAGAACGCCCAGCGCGACCGGGAAGAACAGGTGATGATCCGGCGCGATTTCGAGAGAATATTCTCAGAGGACAGCGAGGCCAAATACGCCGCGCTGGGAAGCAAGAAAACCGCCGCCGCCGCCGTGAGCAACCATTTCAAGGCTCTGGTTAAAAACACCAAGCTCCTCGCCGTCTGGCGCGGTCGCACCAAAGCCGAGATTCAAAAGATCGATGCCAGAATGCGCCTCATGGAATCCGAGCTTGAAAAGCGCGGAGTCAAGATCAACCGGGAAACCGTCATCGAGGACGGGAGCCTCGAAAAAGAGTTTGCCGATCCGTATGAGGATGACCTGACCGACATCAGCTATAAGCCAAAAACAAAGCCCATCAGTCAGGCCGAGATCAACCGACTCATCTACGGCGACCCGAACAAAAGCTACGTTCGTGTCCAGATCGCCGTCAATGGGCCGCAAAGCGCATACCAAGTATTGACCCAGCAAGTCGCCGACCTCGACCAAGAGGCCACCCTTCTCAATGCCGAGGTCAGGAGCATTCAGCAACGCAAAGCCAAGGCTGAGAAAAAGACAATTCGCCTCGACCAGCAGGGCATCCCGGAGAATTCAGGAATCGACGAGTGGTCTGCCCTCATGGAGGAATACAGTGTCAAGACATGGCGGCTGGAAAAAATCGCCGAGAAAAAAGCCGAGATACTCAAGGAACTCGCCGAGCTTGCGCCCACCATCGAAAAAGCCGTGCCCGTCGAAATTCCCGAGGAGATTACCCCGGAGCTACAGGACAAAATCAAGAAGATCGAGACCGCCACAATCGGAACCGGACGCATGGCTCAATTCCGGGAAAAGGTTCTCGGCGGCATCGTGGACTTTTTCAAAGGGTTTACTTCTGCCATTCCCGAGGCGACCAGCTTCTCTGGCTTCTTCACCAACCGCCGACTTTACAATGATACCGCCAAAGCCAGAGCGCGGTTATTTGAGGGACTCAGCCAGATCAAAAACGCCGCCGAGTATGCCCGGCACACCGCCGTCGCCGCCGTAACCGACGTGACCAAGCCCCTCGAAAATCTGCCGCCCGGCCAAAAGGAAGCCGCGTATGAGTTATTCAGGCAGGGCATCTACTGGCGCGATTTATTCTGGCGGAGCCACATGCAGATCGAGGGATACAACGAGGACGGAACACCGCGCAATGTCACCCTCCCTGAGAACCTGACGCAAGGGGAAGTTCTCGCCCGTCTCAAACAAATTCAGGCCGCGCTCGAAACCAGCCCTCACAAGGAAGCCATCGAGAACGCATGGCGGAACCACTATGATCTCGTCCGCAACATGGGAGCCGCGCTCGCCGACCGGGGATACCACATTCCCGACGCGCTGAAAAACCCTCTCTACTTCCCACACAAGGTGATCGAAAACTGGACAGGCGACCTACAGGGAGTCAAAATCTCCACAGAGAGCGATTTCAGGGGATACTTGCTCGACCCCTACGGGACGACAAAGACACACGAGAGCGACTATTTCAAAGCCATGTACACCCATGTCGCCGAAGTATTCGCGCACAACCTCCGGGAGGATGTGATCCAGAAATACTGGAAACCATTTGATCAGTCTGAAACCATCGCCAAAGCTTACAGCGAATACCGGAAGGGACTCCAAGCCAGCCGGAGCCGGGACATACCGCAAACCTTCATGCAATTTGTCGAGGATCGATTCCCCGGATATGTCCGCTACAAAGTGGACAAAGGAATGAGACTCCAGACCGGATTCGGAATCGACCGGGCCGTGATCGAAGCCCGGATCGAGGAAGCCCTCGACCCCATCAAATGGCGGGAGCAACTCAATGAAAAGGGGATCGCCATCACCACCGAGGACGTGCAGAAGATGCTCGTCGCCGCCGAGAAAGAGACATGGCTCGTCCCGCAGGAGATCGCCGACGCGCTCCGGGGCATGGAGCGCAGGGCGAAAGACCCGAACGGCCGCGCCGCCGCGATTTATCGCAGTGCAACCATTACACCGTGGAAACGATTCATCCTGAACTTCCCAACAAAGATGTTTCGGTATCAATTCAACAACCTCGTGACCGATCTGGAAAAAGTGTGGACAGCCGACCCCGGCATGGTTCGACAAATGGCCACCGCCAACAAGCAGATCAAACAATGGCTCAAAACCGGGCAATTTGTTTCAGACGAGCAGAGGGAGGCATTTAAGCGCGGGGTGCTCACGACAGTCACCGCCTCCGAGGTTCAGGCCGTATTCCAAGACCCGCGCATGAAACAATGGGATGATGCGGGATTCTGGACACGCGCATGGCGCAACCCCGGCAACATTTTGACCATGAGCCAAAGATTCTCCCGGTATCGCGAGGGAGTCTTCCGTTATGCCAAATACCTCGCCGACCTCGACCGGCTCAACCAAGGGGTTTCCCCGGTTTATGCCGGGAGCCGCTGGGCAGAAGTGGAGGGACTGTCCGACAAATACGACAAAGCCGCAAAAATCGCACGCGAGACATTTGTCGATTATGCCATGATCAGTCCCAACGGCGAATGGCTGAGAAAAAACCTCATTCCATTCTACTCATGGACGGAAGGGAATCTCCGGTATCACATCAACCTGTTTAATAACTTTTATGACCTGTGGGGCGACCCAAAAGCCAAGGCCATGATGCGTCGCTATGCCGCCACGGTTCCGGCCACCGTCGCCGCCAAGACAATCAACAGCCTCCTCATGCCCAACGGCCCGGCAGGGTTCGCGCTCCGCCTCGCCGCCGTGGTGGCGATCATTCACGCTTGGAACAACCGCGATGAAGAGGCCCAAGAACTCGAAAAGCAACTCTCCGAAGAGGATCGCCGCCGCCTTCACATTACCCTCGGCAAGGATGCTGATGGGAATATCATGGTCATCTATACACCCACCGCATTCTCGGACGTGCTGAAATTTGTCGGAGGATTCAAAGCCGCCGAGATGTTTAGTGAGATGACTTCTGGTCGTATCACATTTCGACAAGCGGCCGTTGAATGGAGTCAAGAGGTTGTCGCCAACCAGATCAACAGCATTAGTCCTTTCATTATTGCTCCGATTGAATATATGACCGAAAGGAAATTTTTCCCGGACGTATTCAGTCCGCGCCCGATTGACAAGCATGATCTTTACTGGCATATCGCCTCAAAATTCATCGGCCCAGAAGCGGACTTGATCCGATCCGTCGTCGATAAAGAGTATTATTCTCCAAAGGAATTCTCCCATTGGGCACAGCAAGTCATTTTGCAAATTCGCCGCCGGAACCCCGAGCAATGGGCATCAATTCAGCTGGCCGGCCAACAAAAAATTTTCATGGCCGACAAAGACGATTTGAAAGACCGACAGAAAATGTTAATCCAAAGCTTTAGCTCGGCAATGGGAGCAGGGGATTTCGAGGCCAGTATGAACATTTACAACATGCTTATTGATGAGGGCTATACATCAGAGCAAATCGCGGGAAGACTTCGATTGTTAGACCCGATTGCGCGCGTACCCAAGAAATACCGCGAGGAATATATTGCGTGGCTTTCCCCTCAATACCGGGACATGATCGACCTCGCCTACAACAAGGCGGCTGAGGTTGACCATGACAGCATCAAAGAATTATTCCCATCTAAAAAAGATGAGCTTTCCTCCGCCGAGCGTGAGCAATGGAAACGGGAAGGCATGGAAAAAATTGAGCGTATGCTTGCCAATAAAAAGAACATTGAAGCCATCCGGGAACGTGGTCAAATGATGAAGCGAAACGCCCTCGAAAAATAGCCCCCGGCAGTCTAAAATTGGACAACAATTTTTACGGGACAACAAACAAAATTCAATGCTTTTAAAATCAATGACTTGTGACATTTCGTAAATCCTTCCAAGCTGCATACGAGGGTTCGATTCCCTTCACCCGCTCCATTTTGGATCGACTTCCGTGATGTGTTTTTCGTAAGATCTCAGATTATGAGACTCTTCCTGCTGACGGTTTTTCTGTGCGGTCTGACGTGCCCCGTTTTTTCCCCGCTCCGCGCCCAGTCCCAGATGGAGTTGAATCAAACCGCTGCGGATTCTCTCGCCGCCGCTGAGAAGGAGATGGGTGACACATTGCAAAAAATCGTCACGATTTACAGTGATGAAAAACTTTTCCTCGAAAAGCTCGTCGGCTCCCAGAAGGCTTGGGAAACATACTGCAAAAGCCAGATGGATGCCCTTTTCCCGCTGGAGAAAGGCCGTGATCCATCGCAGGAATACGGTTCATCCTACCCCATGGCCCATGATCTGGAGAAAGAAAAACTGGTTCGTGAACGCATCGCCCGCTTGAAAGTCTGGCTCGACGGGGTCGAGGAAGGGGACATCGGCGCGGGTTCGGTTTATTCAAAGGACATGATTCGTGAACTCCAAAGCGGCGGCGCAAAATGAGCGAACCCGTGTCAGGCAAACTCTCCATCGTCGCCACACCCATCGGGAATCTGGAGGATATCACACTCCGGGCTCTGCGCATTTTGCGCGAGGCGGATGTGGTCGCCTGCGAGGACACCCGGCATTCGGGCCATTTGCTCCGGCACTTTGAAATTTCGAAGCCCTTGGTCAGCTACCACGATTTTAACGAGGCGCGCCGCACCCAGGAACTCACCGCGCAAATTGCTCAGGGTCGGAAAGTCGCTCTCATCTCGGATGCCGGAACCCCCGGCATTTCCGATCCGGGAGCGCGAATCATTCGTGCCGTCATTGCCGCAGGTCTGCCGCTGGAGGTGATTCCGGGCCCGAGTGCGGTGATTGCCGCGCTGGTGGGCAGCGGCTTGTCCACGGATGAATTTTATTTTGGTGGATTCCTGCCGTCGAAATCCGCGCAGAGACGCAATCTTTTCAGCAAATTGCTCGGGCGCACGGAAACCCTGTGTTTTTACGAGTCCCCCCACCGGATTGCCTCCTGCCTGGACGATTTGGAAACGGTTTTTCCGGCGCGACAAATTGTTCTGGCCCGCGAACTGACCAAGCTCCACGAGCAATTTGCGCGGGGCACCCCCGCCGAAGTCCGCGCGCAATTTGCCGGGCGTTCCCTGAAAGGCGAGATGGTGGTCTTGATCTCGGGCGCTGAATAATCCATTTCTCAGAAAAATAATCTTTGACGCGCATCCATAAAAGCATGAATATGGATTTATGAGAACCACGCTGGATATTCCTGACACCCTCTATAAACAGGCCAAAATCAGGGCTGTTGAAATGGGCACCACTCTCAAGGACATTTTGCTCCGTGGTCTGGAGAGGGAATTGTCCGGAAACGGGGCATCAGTGGCGGAAACCCCGCATCAACCCTACTGGGCCAACCGCAGACTGTTGCCCGAATACGAGGCGGCTTTGAAAGAAGGGGCGTTTTCAGGGGGGGAAGATTCCACGCAGATCATTTCCAACGAGAGGGATCAACGGTGAGAACCCTTTACTTCGACTCGACTTATATTTTCAAAATTCAATGCAATGAATTCGGCACGCCCGAAGTTCGTGCCTGTGCGGCCCATGCAAATTGCGTGGCCAGCGCACTGCATGGCCGGGCGGAATTCATCTCCGCGTGCCACCGGAAAATTCGTGAAAGCAGCGGAACCCATGGGCAACTCCGGGCGATGCTGGCGCAAATGCAAATGGAAACGGATCAAGGGGCGCTGAAATGGTTGCCAATCACCGCCGAGATGATTGCGCATGTGGAGTCGGTTGTTCAGGATGCCCCGGCCTCATGTTATTTGCGGGCGTCAGACGCGATTCATCTGGCCTGTGCCGCCCAAAATGGTTTTCAAGAGATTTACTCGAATGACCGACATCTTTTGGCCGCCGCGCCTCTTTTCGGGTTGCGCGGTGTGAATGTGATTCCTCAAAAATGAGAAAGCCATTTTTGCGCGCACGGGGGTTGAATTGAGAGAGGGAAAGCGGATTTGATCAGCGGAGCGAGTGCGAAAGCCTTGCCCGTGTCGGCGGTTTCGGCTTAGATTTTATTCCGACAAAGCCATCAGAATTCATGGGCGTTAATTTATGGAATCCCAAGTCACCCTCATCAGTTTATTCGAGCAAAGCCAGCGTGAACAGCCGGGCAAGGTGGCCGTCGTCTATGACGGGCAGAAAATCACCTATCGCGATATTGATGCGAAAGTGCGCAAGCTGGCCTTGTCCCTGACCGCCATGGGCGTGCGCAAGGGGGACCGTGTGGGCATTTTGCTCAGGAATTCGCCCGACTACATTTTCGCCTTTTACGGGGCATTGTTCTGCGGGGCGGCCGTCGTGCCTGTCAATCACATGCTCAAGGCCGGGGAAATCGAATACATTCTCAATGATTGTCAGGTGAAAGTGCTCGTTTCCTCCGGTGACTTTCGGGACGTGCATCAGGCGTTGCGGGGCAAATTGCCCGGGCTGACCGGGATTTACTTTGTCGAACATGAATTCTCCGAGGCCGGGCGCGCGGCGGCCAATGGTTTCCCCCGCATTTATTCCGAGGATATCGCCGTCATCATTTACACCTCGGGAACCACCGGGAAACCCAAGGGGGCGATGCTGCCCCACCGGGCGATTGTGGCCAATGTCAAAAGCTGTGAGAAAATTCTCGGCGCCTATAAAGGGGATCGGTTTGCCCTGCTGCTGCCGATGTTCCACAGCTTTATGATGACGGTGTGCATGGCGCTGCCCCTGTCCATCGGGGCGAGCATATTGCTGATCAAATCCCTGTCGCCCGCAAAAATATTTTCAGGGAAATCATCAAATATCGGGCGACGATTCTCCCGGCGATTCCCCAGCTTTTTCAGGCCATGACACAGGCCAAGCTGCCATTTTATTTTCACTGGGTTTTCCCCATACGCATGGCCATCTCCGGGGCCGCTCCCTTGCCCGCTGAAACTCTCGCGCAATTTGCGCGGAAATTCCGGTTCCCCCTGCTGGAGGGGTACGGTTTGTCTGAGGCGGCGCCGGTGGTCAGCTTTAATCCGGTCGAGAAAGACCGTCAGAAAGCGGGCACGGTCGGTGTGGCCATCGCCGATGTTGAAGTCGTTGTCAAAGATGAGGCGGGCAACACGCTCGCCACAGGGCAGGTCGGCGAAATCTGCGTCCGAGGCGACAATGTCATGAGCGGTTACTGGAATCAACCCGCCGAAACGGCGGCCACGCTCAAAGACGGCTGGCTCCACACAGGCGACCTCGGCAAAATCGATGAGGAGGGTTTTATCACGATTGTGGATCGCAAAAAGGACATGCTGCTGGTGCGAGGGATGAATGTCTATCCACGCGAGATTGAGGAGGCGCTTTACCAATTTTCCGGAGTCAAAGAAGCCGCTGTGGTCGGCAAATCCGACGACAAAAAAGGGGAGGTGCCAGTGGCTTTTGTCGCGGCGCAGGACGGGGCGATCCTTGATTCGGCGGCCATCGGGCGTTATCTTCGCGAGGTGTTGGCGGATTACAAGCAGCCGCGTGAGATTCGCATCGTGGACAAATTGCCCCGGACGGCCACGGGAAAAATTCTCAAACAGGAATTGAAAAAGGAACTCTGATCAAAAGGCGAAAAAACTATGGGTGAATTCATCAAAATCGGCACGGTCAATGACATTCCTCCCGGCAAATGCAAGGGGATCAACCTTCAAGGGGAGGACATTGGCATTTACAATGTGGATGGCCAATTCTGTGCGATGGAGAATACCTGTCCTCACATGGGAGCCCCCTTGAGTCAGGGCCATGTCAAAGATGGTGTGGTCATGTGTCCTTTGCACATGTGGAAATTTGACGTGAAAACCGGCAAGTCATTGACCGCCCCCGGCGCTGATTTGCAAACCTTTGAAATCAAAGTCGAAGGCGGGGACATTTTTCTCAAGAAAGAATGATGTTTCCTGAGAGTCATCTTAAACCACAAGGACATCACGATGAAATCCGCTTATGAACTGGCCATGGAACGGCTGCAAAAATCCAAGCCCTCCGTCAAACTCAATGATGAACAGAAAAAGCAAATTGCCGAGGTGGACTCGCTTTACAAATCCAAGATTGCTGAGCGCGAGGTGTATTTGCAGGAGTTGATCGCCAAAGCCTCCATGAAAGGGGATTCCTTGGAGGTCGGTGAATTGAAGAAGCAACTTGCTGGGGAGAGAAAAAAATTTGAGGAGGAAGCCGAGGAAAAGAAGGAGAAAATTCGGCAAGGGCAGTCGTGAGTCAGTGGCAGATGGTCACGCCCGGTTGTTTGGGGCGCAGCCCCATATTCATCATGAGGGTGTGTGAGTGAATTTGCGCGGGATATCTGAAATTTTTTTCGCGGTTGACGATGAAGCGCTCCCGGTTTAAGCTCATGGGCATGGCTACAAAATCAAAAAAACCTTCCTCAAATGCTGACATCATCCGCGAACTTTGTGTCGCTTATGCGATGGAGCTTGAAACAGTTCAAAATTATATCGCCAACTCCATTGATCTTGATGGGGTGCGCTCGGATGTGATCAAAAAAGCTTTGGCCGCTGACATCACGACGGAAATCGCGCATGCTCAACTGCTGGGACAACGTATCAAAACCATCGGGGGCCGTGTGCCGGGTTCTCTCGCTCTCGTGCGCAGCCAGAGTTTCCTCCAACCTCCAAAGAAAAATACCGATATTGTTTATGTCATAAAAGGCGTGATCAAGGCTGAGGAAGCCGCCATCGCCCAATACAACAAAATTATCAAAATGTGTGATGGTCGTGATTACGTGACTCAGGATATTTGCATTGAGACCCTCGCCAGTGAGGAAGAACACCGCCGTGAATTCATGGGATTTTTATCGGAATACGTCTCTTAATTCCATAAAACTCAGTAAAATAACATTTTAGCAGATCAGAGGACTTCTTTTTCTAAGCTTCCGTGGTATTTCACGGAAGCTTTTCTTTTTTAATGACTTAGAAAATTTATTATGAGGCGTTTTAGATTTTGTCAATGACCGCTTATCGATAAAATTACCCCGTTTATCGAAAATATATTTTACTTTAAAGGCTAATATGTTTCGATAAGCAGATGAAAGCAATTAAAGGAATCGCAAATCTTTTTCAGGTGAATTGGTTTGCTTTGATTGTTTTGCTGGTGATTTTTCTTTTTGGGATGTCGGCCTATGCCCTTCAAGCAACCGACATGATTGCCAGTGGAGTCTCCGATTGGAGCGCCTTGGCAATATCGGGTGTCAATGATGAGGTGCGCTGCGTTTTTGTTTTTGCAGCAGGCGCGATTTGTTCTGTGTTCGGTTTGATGCTTTCAGTCAGGAAGAGGCGGCATTCTTGATGAAAAATAACCAGTCAGCTCGTCCGAATTGACTTTGTCCGGCCTAGAGTTCCTTTTCCAAAGAGGCGATTTTTTCCAGATGATTTTTTTCATCCCCTGCCAATGATTTGGCTTGGTTGAGATACTCGCGTGCCCGCGCTTTGTCGCCAGCGCGAATATGGAGTTCCGCCAAATGCAGGCAGGCGTCCGGAAGCGGTTTGAAAAACAGGCTGCGCTCCAAAGTCTCCTGGGCGCTTTTGAGGTCGCCTTTGAGGAATTGAATGCGGCCCAATGTGTCGAGAATGTAAGGGTCTTGAGGGGCGAGTTCTTTGGCCTTGAGGGCGTTGGCGAGCGCATCGTTGAGGTCTTTGGTTTGGCTTTGAAGATAAGCCAGATTATTCAAAAGCAGGGGGTTGGTGGGGTTCTGAAAAAGAGCTTTTTTGTAATATTCAATCGCCGCCGGCTTGTTCTTTTCAGATTCGATCTCCGCCTTGAATGTGAGCAGAACCGTGTCTGCGGGGAAAAGCCGCAGGGAGGAATTCAGGAAATCATTGAATTTGCGCTGATCCACTTCCCGCAAAATGGCGGCGAGATGTCTTCTCACAGTGATGTCCTGCGGGAATCGGCTCAGGAAAAACTCCGCTTCCCCGACGGCCTTCATTTTTTCGCCCTGCTCCATGCGGATGCGGCTGAGCATGATCGCCGCACGGCTGGAGGCGGGATCATTTTTGAGAATTGTCTCGGCGGCCTCGGCGGCTTCCTTGAGTTTTTTATTTTCAATCAAATAGGCGGCCTTGAGCAGCGGCAGATTCGGATCATCGGGATAAGCCCTCATGAGATGGTCCAACTGGAGATTTGTCTCATAGCCGATCCGGTCACGGGTGGCATCGTCTTTGGATTGGGCCATCTGCGCCAGAAGCAGTTCGATCAAAGCAAGACGCGCCTCGCGCGGTGCGGATTTTTCCGCCTCGGCAATGAGGTTTTTTGCGGAGGGCATATCCCCGGCGGCGGCGCGGTTGCGGGCGCGGGCGAAAAGCAGGATGGGATTGTCCGGAGCGGCGGAGGAATACTTTTGCAGCAACGTGTCACTGTCGGACAAGGGCAGGGCTTGGGTTGTCTGAAGCACCAGAGGAATGAGAATATTCAACCGGTCCTTGAGTGCGGAGAATGGATAATCGGAAAGAATTTGAGCCGCTTTGGGAATTTGTCCGCTCTGGAGGAGGAATTGAATATGCAGAATTTTCTGAGTCTCCGGGGGCAATTTGCTTTTGGTCGATGCCAGGATTTTTTCGGTGGCCTCCGCGCCGATTGCCTGGCGCGCATTCTCCAAAATCATGCGGGCGGTTCCCTCATGTTGGTTTTCCTCAAAGAGGCGTTGCAGAATCCCTGTGGCTGCGGACAGATCCCCGTCTTCAGCGAGCATCCTAGCTTGCAAGGAGAGCAACACGGGGGAGGAATCAACCAAAGGCTGGTGTTCTGCCATGATCTTGCGGGCGAGGGGGCGGTTTCCCGCCCTCAAATTGGCCTGCGCATAATTGGCCAGAGTGCCGGGAGTGGGTGAAAGGGTGAAGGCTCTTTCGGCATCCTTTACGGCGGGGGACAGCTCATCCACCGACAGATGGTGCAACATGCGTTGAGTGTGCAGATCAGCATCATTGGGAAAACGCCGGATCGCTTCGTCAAGCGCCTGCTGGGAGTGGCGGGACTGTCCGGTGGCCCGATAATAGTCATGCAGTCGCAGATAATAACCCCGATGGTCTGGATTTGACTGAATCGCGGCCCGCAACACCTCAATGGCCTGACTGGTCGCGCCTTTCTGAAAGTCGAGTTCGCTTTTGAGAATGACCGCCTCGGGAAAGCTGGGATTGGCCTGAATGGCGCGGTCAATATCCGGTTGGACCGCGTCAACAGGGTATCCCGCCGCGATTTTGAGCCGGGCCAGCTGCAAATGATTGCGGGCGTCGGAGGCGTGGAGCGTCACATGACGGGAGAGCACGGTGATGGCGGCCTCCAGGGATTTCAGTGCCTCGGGACGATTCCGGGAATTCAAGGCTTTGTTTTGATGGGCGAGGGATTCCTCGACGAGCAGAATGTCATCACGCCGGGCGCTTTTGCGTGTTGTGGCGATTCGTGTCAATGCCGCATCGAAGTCTCCATTCATGATCAGCAGAAAAGTGTGGCGCGCGGCAATGTCCGTTTTGTCTGGAGACTCCTTGGAGAGTGACTCATAGAGGCTCAGAGCCTCTTTTGTTTTGCCAGTGGCCGCAAGAACCTGGGCTTTGAAAGCGCGTTGTGAGAATGGGGATTTGTCCGTGATCGTGTCGATCCGTGCGGTCTGAAGGGCTTCCTCAATGCGTCCTTGGTCCAGAAACATCAAAGACAGCTCTTGGGTGTTTTGAGTGAAATCGGGGGCGGCTTCCGCGATTTTTTTGCGAATTTCCAAAACATTTTGCGCTGGCAGTTTGGCTTGTTGAATCGAGAGAAATTGCGCGAGATAGACCGCGTTCTGAGGGTCCTGAGTGAGCGCCCGTTTGATATAATTCAAAGCGGCCTCATCCTGTCCTTCGCGGAACTCCAGATCGGACAGCAGAGACAATGCCGGCGCAAAGGAGGGATCTGCGGAGATGGCCCGCTCCAAACGGTTTTTTGCCGCGGTGAAATCCTGCACCTCAATATCGAGCTTGGCCAGAAGCAGTTGGTTTCCATTGTGCGAGGGGACTTTGCGGGCGATGTCTGAGGACAGGGAACGCGCCTCCGCGGTTTGACCCTGAGAGGCCAGATAAATGGCTTGGAAATAGAGGCCATGAACGCCGTCGGCATTTTTGTCCCGGGCCGTTTCAAGAATTTTGGCAATGGCCTTTTCATCCTTCAAAGCCAGGGCCTGATCGAATTGAATCTCCAAGAGGGTTGAGTCGGCAGGGTAAAGCTTGTAGCCTTCGGCGAGGATCGCCATGGCTTTGTCAGACTCACCCAGAGCCAGATACGCTCTGGCCGTCTCATGATACATGCCGGGGCCGGGCCGGGAGGATTGGATTCCTGAGATGGCCATTTTTTCAAAGTTCCAATTTTTCCGTGTCAGCAAATGACCAAAGAGGTCGGTGAGAATGGGAGGGGCGCCCGCCTCCGCCGCGCGGGAGACAACCCTTTTTGCCGCCTCGGTTTGATTGGCTGTCAGGAGATACATTTTTACGGCATGGACATTGGCCGGGTCCTGAGTGAGCGCCTCATCGAGGGTTTTGACGGCGACATCGTTTTTTCCCGTGCGCATGGCGGCCATGGCCTTTTTCAAAAGCACAGAACTCTTGCCTTCCTCTGCGGTTTTTTTGAGCATCTGATCATACACGGCCAGAGCTTCCGCATTTTTTCCTCGGGCCATCAGGAAGTCTGCTTGGAGTTCCATCACAGCGGGATGGCTTTTCTCGTCCTTGGAAAATGAGCTGAGTTGATTTTCAAGAATATCATACTCCCCGGTCTGAAGCAGCAACTGGGAAAAACGCAGGCGCGCCGGAAAGCTGACTCCTTGGGAGATGATGATTTTCCGGTAGCGTTCTTTCGCCTCGCCAATGAGACCGAGACGAATGGCGGATTCCGCCGACAGAAAGAGTCTTTCGCTTTCCTCCGCGCCTTGGAGAGGGGGGATCTGGTCGGCGATCAACATGGACTGTTGGAAATTTCCCTGCACAAAGGCGGTTTTGGCCTGAAGCATGGCGATTTGCACGGGCGCCATGCTGTGGGCGGATTGTTCCAGGATTTTGGGAACTGAGGAAAGGAGTTCATCCCGCTTTTCAGGCGTGGCCGCTTTGGCCGCCTGATCAATCAGGTGATTGGCATAACGAAAGGCGGCCTCCGCGCGAATGACCCCGCGTTCCATCCAGTCCAGGGGAGGACGGGGGGAATTGTCCTTGAGGAGTTGATCGATCATTCCAAGGGCATTTTGATCTTCGCCGGCCTGTAAAAAATGAAAGGCCGCATCCGCTCTGAGCGCAGGATCATGGGGATACAGGGACAAGGCCTTCTGGTAATACTCGGTGACAGCGGCATTTTGCGCGGGGTTAATCAGCGCGGAGAGCCGCAGGAGAGAACCCAGCTTGACCAGTTCAGCCGGAGGAGTTTTCACGGCGTCGGTTTGAGAGGCAAGGACATTGATCCGCATGATGTATTCATCCGGAACAAGCTGGCGGGAACCAATCAGCGTGGTGATATGCGCAATTTGCGCGGGAAGAGAGTCGGGATATTCCTGGGCTTCCTGCGCGGCGGAGTCCAGTGCGCGTTTCCGGAAATTTGCGGAAAGGTCACGGTCTTTGCCTGCGTCTTCGGCCAGCGCCAGAAGCACGGACAAGCGGGCGGCGGCAATGTCGGACTGATGCTGGAATGGTGAGTCGGGAATGTCCAGATCGGCCAGATAACGGTTCAAGAGCAGAGATTTGTTCTGGGCTTTTTGCCATTGGTTCAGGTTGAATTCCGCCAGGGCGCGGAATTGTTTTGCAGGCGCATTGTCGGGGTGTTTGGCCAGGATCGAATCACAGAGGCTTTTGAGATTTTGCCATGCCGCCGGATTGGATGCTTTGCCTTGGCGCACAAGGATTTTTGTGACGCGTTCGAAAAGTTCATTGTCGGTCATGTTGCCGGAAATCGCGCTGGAGAGAATCCCGGCGACTTGTTGCATCACAGTGGATGCTTCGGCTTCCGTGGAGACATCACGCGAGAGCAGGACATCGACGATTTGAAGCGCGTCGGCTTTGGGAATATAGGCATTTTTCGAAGATTCCACCCAGAGAGTGGCGGCTTGGGCGGGGTTTCCAGCGGCGAGGGCGGAGCGAGCCTGTTCCTGCAGCTTGAGTGCATGGGCGGGGCTGCTTTTTCTTTTATGATAGATATAGAGTGCGCTGGCTCCTAATATAGCGGTAAAAAGAATCGTCAGCAGGACAAAGATGATTAATTTTTTGCTCATAAATGTGGGTGATAAATTTAGATACAAATCCCTTGTCTTAAAGCGATTGGACCTGTATTCTTCCATGTTCAACTTAAATATCGATTATGGCAACAAAATCCTCACATCAAAAAAATACCCCTGCCCGGAAAAATTCTCCGGGGCGTTTACAGAACCCCATGCGCGGCTGTGACATTGTCGTCGCGGCTTTGGAACGGGAGGATGTCGATGTGATTTTCGCCTATCCTGGCGGGGCCAGTATGGAACTTCACCAAGGTCTGACCCGCTCGAAAAAAATTCGCACGGTTCTCCCCCGCCATGAGCAGGGGGGAGTGTTTGCGGCCATCGGGTACGCGCGCGCCACGGGCAAGCCCGGTGTGTGCATGGCCACGAGCGGCCCGGGGGCCATGAATCTCCTCACAGGGATCGCGGACGCTTTTATGGACTCGGTTCCTCTGGTGGCCATCACTGGACAGGTGCCCCAACACATGATCGGACGCGGCGCTTTCCAAGAAACCGATGTTTTCGGGATGACCCTGCCGATTGTGAAGCACAGCTATCTGGTGACCGACATCAATGACATTCCCCGCATTGTCAAAGAAGCCTTTCACATCGCCTCCACGGGACGCCCGGGCCCTGTGCTGATTGATATTCCGAAAAATATCCAGCAGTCCTACACCCAGCCCGTTTGGCCCGGCAAGATTGAATTGCGCGGTTATCGTTTGCCGTCCCAACCGGATGAGCTTGCGCTCAATGAAGTGGTGGGCCTGATTGAGAATGCCAAAAAACCGATGATTTATTGCGGGGGCGGCGTGATTTCCGCCGAGGCCAGCAAGGAGCTGACGCAATTTGCCGAGAAAACCGGCATTCATGTGGCCACAACCATCATGGGCGTGGGAGCGATTCCGGAGGATCATCCGCTGTCTTTGAAATGGCTCGGGATGCACGGAACCGTTTATGCCAACAACGCCGTGAATGAGGCGGATTTGATTCTGGCCATCGGCGTGCGGTTCGATGACCGGGTGTGTGGCAAGTTCGAGGAATTCGCCAAAAAGCAGTCATCGTCCATATCGACATCGACGCTTCTGAAATCAATAAAAACAAATTCGCCCACCTCCCGATCAATGCCGATCTCAAGGCGGTCCTGAACAAATTGCTCAAGATGGTGCGTCCGGGAAAATACACCGAGTGGAATAAACAGGTTGCCGAGTGGAAAGCGAAATATCCCCTGAAATTCAAACTCACCGATGAGGTGAAGTCGAATCTCTACATCAAGGACTTTCTCGGCGGCGACACCGGCGAGGTCATCATGCAGCAGCATGTGATCTCCCTGCTCAGTGAAATGACCAAAGGCCAAGCCATTATCACCACGGGCGTGGGACAACACCAGATGTGGGCGGGACAATATTACACCTATAAAAATCCCCGCTCCTACATCACCTCGGCAGGAGCGGGCTCCATGGGGTATGGTTATCCCGCCGCACTGGGCGCCAAAGTGGGGCGGCCGGACAAACAGGTCATTGACATTGATGGGGACGGCAGTTTCGTGATGAATATTCAGGAGCTGGCCACGGCCCACATTGAGAAAATCGCGGCCAAGGCAATCATCCTGAACAACCAACATCTGGGCATGGTGGTGCAATGGGAGGATCATATCTATGATTCCAACCGCGGGCACACATTCCTCGGGGACCCGGACAATCCCCATGCGATCTATCCGGACTTTATCGCCATTGCCAAAGGCTTCGGTGTGAAAGCGGAACGCGTTTTTCACAAACGCGATTTGAAAGCCGCCTTGCAACGGATGTTGGACTCCAAGGAAGCTTACGTGCTGGACATTATCGTGCCTTATACTGAACACGTGATGCCATTCATTCCTGCGGGCAAAACCTACAAGGACATCATTGTCGAGTAGGAGGGGATTCCCAGGGGAATTCGATTTTTTCCAACAAAAAAAGCCGCGCAATTTGCGCGGCTTTTATTTTGCGGAAAACGGTTGAAAATCACTTCGCGACTGATGTCTGGGGGAGCTTGGAGAGAATCTCGCCGACAAGCTTGCAGACTTTTCCGGAAATCTGTCCGTGGTCATGGAGCACGACCAGATAAAGTTTTCCGTGATTGAAAACAGTGATCAAATGTCCCGCCAACTCAATGGACATGGATTGCACCGCTGAATAAGGGGTGTTCTTGAGGGATTCACGGGCCTGCTTCAGACAGGCGGACAGGGAGGCACCGATTTTGTCGGACGGCAGAAGAGGATTGAAATCACGGGCAATCGGCAAGCCGTCCTCCGAGCAGAGCATGGCGCCGGAGAGAGTCGGAATTTTGCTGATGAGTTTGACAACGTCCTTGAATGAAAATTCGTTGGCCTTGCCGAGCTTGACGATTTTTTTGATGTTGTAGCGGAGATAATAGTTGTCCGCCTTTTTGCCGGATATTCCGGTGAGCCGGATGAAGGAATTCCGATCAAGGCCGGGAGACTCGAGAATCTCGCTCATGTGGTAGAAGGCGCCTTTGGAATTGCGGTATTCCACCACATTCTTGGCAATGTCTTCGGATATGCCGGTGAATTTGCTCAATTCATCGGCTGTGCAGGAATTAATGTCCAAGGTCGTCTGGCTCATAAGCTTCCGGTAATAAAGCCAATATTTGACACATGGTAAAGTGTAAAAAATATTTTCTGCGTAAAAAAAGTTGAATCCTCTCCTCTTTGTCGCAGACTCCTGAACTGTGAAAGATGACCCAAAACCCTCCATTGACAGGCTTCTGGAGATTATGAACCGTTTGCGCGCGCCCGATGGGTGCCCTTGGGATCGGGAACAGACGCATCGCTCGATCAAAAAGGTTTGATTGAGGAATGTTATGAGCTGGCCGAGGCGATTGATGTCGGGGATGACGAAATGTTGCGGGAGGAGCTGGGAGATTTGTTGCTTCAGGTAGTCTTCCACGCGCAAATTGCGCGGGAGGAGGGGCGGTTCGGTTTTGACGATGTGGCCGCGGAAATCGCGGACAAATTAATCCGGCGGCATCCGCATGTTTTCGGTGACGCAAGGGTCGGAGATTCCGCCGGTGTGCTCCGTCAGTGGGATCAAATCAAGGCTCAGGAATATTCCGGCAAGGAAGGATTGGCCAAACGGGAGTCGGCTCTCGACGGGATTCCCCGGGAGTTGCCCACATTATTGAAAGCGGAGAAGCTGCTCAAAAAGGCCGGTAAGGTGGGATTCACATGGAAAACCGCCGATGAGGCGCTGGCGAAATTTGAGGAGGAGGCGAGGGAACTGGAGGAGGTGGTGAATTCCACCGACCCGGAGGCGCTTCAGGATGAATTGGGGGATGTGCTTTTCACATTGGTCAATTTGATCCGACTCAAAGGTTATTCCGCGGATGACCTGCTGGCCCGGACGCTCAAAAAATTCGACATCCGTTTCCGGCTTTTGGAGAACCACCTCCGGGAGCAAAGGAAAGATTGGGATGATTATTCGCTTGATGAACTCAATAAACTCTTCAAAAAACTGCGAACCACCCATTCGGCGAAAACAGATTAACCATCAGCCCAGCGAAAAAACTTATGAAACAAGTTGTTCACGTCATTTCCCACACGCATTGGGATCGGGAATGGTATTTGCCCTTTCAATCCTATCGCATGATGCTTGTCGACAATATCGACCGTGTGATGGGGATTCTGGAGACGGATTCCGCATTCAGGGCTTTTCATCTGGATGGACAAACGGTGGTGCTGGAGGATTACCTCGCGATTCGCCCTCAGAATCGTGAGCGTCTGCAAAAGCTGATTCAATCCGGGCGCATATTGATCGGGCCATTCTATCTGCTCAATGACCAGTGGCTCGTCAGTGGTGAGGCCATCATCCGCAATTTGCTTTTGGGCCGCGCCATTTGCCGGGATTTCGGTGTGGAACCCATGAAAGTGGGCTATGTCGCGGACAACTTCGGGCATAACTCCCAAGTCCCGCAGATTCTGGCGGGGTTCGGTCTGGACAACGCGATTCTGGGGCGCGGGATCACTCCCCACAGCGTGAATGGCAAGAGCGAATTCATCTGGGAGGGGGCCGACGGCACCCGTGTGCTGACCCACATCATGGCCGGATGGTATAACAGCGCCTACAATTTTCAGGATAATCCTGTTCAGGCGGTCGAATACGCGCGGAAAGTTCATGCCCTGCTGTCGGGCTTCGCCAGCGCTCCGGTGATGATGGGCATGGATGGATGCGACCATATTTTCGCCAAGTCATGGGTGCCACGCATGTTGGCCGAGGCAAATCGCGCTCTGGGGGAGGGGATCGAATTTCGCCACAGCACCATGAGGGAATTCATGGAGGCTTTGAAAGCGTCTGTGCCGTCTGATTTGACCGTTTACAAGGGCGAATTGCGCGAGGAATTCCATGCCACCATCGTTCAGGGAACTTTCAGCGCACGACCGGAGATCAAGGCGCGCAACAATCGCTCGCAAATCTGGCTGGAACGTTACGCCGAGCCGTTGAGCGTGATGAATTGGATCAATGGGGGCGCTTATGACGCGGATTTCCTCTGGCATGCCTGGCGCCATTTGCTTCAGAACCATCCGCATGATTCGATCTGCGGGTGTTCGGTCAATCAAATTTACAAGGACATGACCCAGCGTTTTGACGCGGTGGATGACATTGCCCGCAATCTCAGCGCGCGCGGGCTGCAGCAAATTGCGGTGAGCCTCAAACCCGTGGCGCATGAATCGGTTCAAAAAGGAATCTTGCTCTACAACCCCTGCGGCTCCAAACACGAAGGCGCCCTGCGGATCAAATTGCTTTATCCTCTCAATGAAATGACCGGGCATGCGGAGCCGGAGAATCTGGAGAAATTGACAAAGGAAAAGCCTCCGTTTGAGCCTTTTGAATTGATTGATTCCACCGGACGCAAAATCCGGTGTCAGATCATTTCCCGGCGTGAAGGGGGCAGAGTCCGGAGTCTGAGTCCTTACAATCTGC
Organism: Geitlerinema calcuttense NRMC-F 0142; assembly: GCF_030285425.1. NCBI lineage: Bacteria > Bacillati > Cyanobacteriota > Cyanophyceae > Geitlerinematales > Geitlerinemataceae > Geitlerinema > Geitlerinema calcuttense. Next base: position 38,405 of record NZ_JASVEJ010000039.1, read on the forward strand.
CCGATCAACGCAAGGCGGTGGAATTCGATCTCGCCTTGGAGGATGTGAGGATTCCCGCGCTGGGGCATGAGTTGCTTCAGTGGAAATACGTCGAGCCGGTCAAACAGGTGGCCATCGGCGCTCCGCCCTTCGAGGACCGTCCGTTGCGGGTTCCACACGTCTCCGACGAGGCGCATGTGATGGACAATGAATTCCTGCGCGTGGAAATCAACGGGGACGGAACACTGAATCTGACACACAAGGAGACGGGCCGTCGGTTGGAGCGCACGCATTATTATGAGAATGGCGGGGAGGCAGGGCAGAGCTATGATTATTTCAAACCCAAGCGCGATGAGATATTCACCACACTGGGCATCCCGGCGTCCATTCGCATGACCATCAATGGCCCGGTTCTGGCCGAGTATGTCCTGCGGCAGGATTTCCCGGTTCCCCGCCGCAAAGACGGCGATGGACGCAGTCAGGAACTCGCGGTGATCACACTCGAAACGACCCTGAGTCTGGCGCGGGGACAGCGTTATCTCGCGGTCAAGTCCAGGGTGATCAATCCTGATGCGATGGATTTCCGTTTGCGGGTGATGATCCCGACGGATTTACGCAACGCGGCCGATCATGATGCCGAGACGACTTTTGACATCCCTCGCCGGGCGATTAAAATTCCTGAGCAGGCCCGTTTGCACAGCGGATGCTGGCACATGAAATCTTTTGTGAGTGTTTCAGACGGCAAAGAGGGTGTGGCCATTTTGAACCGTTCCTTGGCGGAGTATCATGTTGAAAACACACAGCGAAAGGAAATCGGACTCACATTGCTCAGGGCCACCAGCACGGTTTTTGGCGCGATGTGGGGAACCGAAGGAGTGGACGTGGAGACATTTGGGCAGGGCGAATATGAGCATGAATACGCCATTTGCCTGCATCGGGGCGATTGGACGGGCGCGGGGCTGCTCCCGCTGGCAGATTCCTATCAGGCTCAAGTTTTCCACGGCCTTTTCCCGAAAGCCGTCATGCGGGGGGATTTGCCGCATGGTTACAGCCTCATTGACGCCGGGGACAAACGTCTGCGGTTAACCTCGCTCAAACGCACGGAAGAAGGGGACGGGGTGATTGTCCGAATCGCGAATTTCAGTCCGGAAACTGTGACTGCGGAAATTCGTCTCGGTCGGACACCCACGGCCCTGGCGACGGTTCGTCTCGATGAAACCGAACCATGGGAATTGTCCCCTGCAAAATCCGTCAAGCTGACATGGAACCCCAAACAAATCATCACCCTCCGCGCGCAATTTGCGGATGTTCCCCCTCATGGTGGCAAGCCCGGTAACACATATCCATTCACCCAGCAGTTTTTGGTTTGAAGCAACAAGCTGAAAGTCACAGGAATAAAATGACCAAAATCTGCGTGGACAGCACGCGGAGGATCATGGTCAGGGGATAAACAGATGCATAGGACAGGGAAGGGGTGTCTGAATGGGTCATTTTATTGGCGAATGCCAATGCGGGGGGATCGGTCATGCTTCCGGAGAGGATTCCGCAGATGGAGACAAAATTCATCTTGAGCAGGGCGCGGGCGACGTAGCCCGCAATCAGGAGGGGAACCAGCGTGATGATGGCGCCATAAATCACCCACACCCATCCGCCGGCCATGATGGTGGCGACGAAGTTATGCCCGCTTTTGAGACCGACACAGGCCAGAAAGAGGGTGATCCCGACCTCGCGCAGCATGAAATTTGCGCTGATGGGCATGTAGAAACTCATCGGCCCGATTCTCCCGAGGCGGCTCAGGATCAAAGCCACGATCAGGGGGCCTCCGGCGAGTCCGAGTTTCACAGGGGCCGGAATGCCCGGGATCGTGAAAGGAATCATGCCGACCAAAACCCCCAGACTGATCCCGAGGAAAAAGGGGATGAGTTGCGGATGGTTGAGCTGTTTGGGGGAATTGCCCACGGCCCGCGCAAATTGCTCAAGGTCTTTTTCCTCGCCGACGGCGAGAACCGTGTCGCCGAATTGCAGGCGGAGATTTGGGCTGGCGGTGAATTCCACCTCGGCGCGGCTGATGCGGGTGATGGTGACTTGGTAGTCGGGATGAATCGAAATTTCCCCGATGCTTTTGCCCGTGGCGGATTGTTGGGAGACGATGATCCGTTTCGAGGAGAGGCATCCGGGAATGGCTTTGAGGTCCTGCTCACTGACCCGGCCTGTGATGAGGAGCAATTCATCGAGTTTTCCTTCGGCCCAACAGCATGAATGATGTCGCCGGTTTTCAGCGTGGTCACCCCTGTCGGCGTGAGCAATTCGCCCCCGCGCATGAGGCGTGAGATGACGACCCCCAGTTGTTTGTAAGAGGGGATTTCGTCAATCGTGCGCCCGTCGAGATTGGCGTTCTCGATGACGATATTCATCGTGGTGATCTGGTTGCGGGTTTTGTCAAGTTCCCGGGTCACCAGGGCGGTTTCTTCGGCGACATTGACCCGAAAAAACCATTTCACCGCGAACATCGCCAGAATGATGCCAAGGATGCCCATCGGATAGGCCACGGCATAACCCATGGCGGGGAGCTGAATCATTTCGTTGGTCAGCTGAGGATTCAGACGGAGCGCTTGTTGGGCCGCGCCGAGAGAGGGGGTATTCGTCGTCGCCCCGGAGAGAATGCCCACAATCGCGCCGAGTTCGATGCCGCTGATTTTGAAAATCGCCAGCGCCGTAAGCCACCCGGTGACCACGATGCCGGCGGCGAGGAGATTCGCATGCAGTCCCTGTTTTTGAGTGAACAAAAAGCCCGGGCCGACTTGGAGGCCGATGGTGTAAACAAAGAGGATGAGCCCGAATTCCCGGGCAAAATCAGCGACCCTTTCATCCACGCCGATTCCCAGATGCCCGAAAAGCAGCCCAGCGAAAAGAACTCCGGCGATGCCCAGCGAGATGCCGCCAAATTTCAAATTCCCCAGATACAGCCCGATGGCGGTCAGCAGTGACAGGACAAAAACCGTGTGCGCGGCGCCTTCGCCGAAAAGCAGGGATTGAATCAATTCCATGATGCGTCTGGTGCGTCTTCCTTTCTGGTCTCCACAGTAACCCCTTCATCCCTTCCGTGCGAAATTTTTTTCGTCCCAGATTCGCCCAATAACGACAATAAAAGTCTTAAGTGCGATTTTTTCTTGTTGCGATGGGGCAAATTGCCCAGCGCGCGAAAAATCCAAATAAAAAACGGGAATCGCTCAGATGCTATTCGGGGGCTTCGGCGCATCTTTGGCAGCGACTTCGAAGAGGTAGCCGCGAAGATATTCGGTTTCGGGAACTTCGGGGAGAACCGGGTGGTCGGGGCTTTGAGAGTGATATTCGAGCAGTCGGAGGGAATAACCCGCATCCGCCGCCGCGTCGGTGACGAATTCCAGAAAGGTTTTCTGTTGGATATGGTGCGAACAGGTGTAGGTGGCGAGCAGTCCTCCCACAGGCAGCATTTTGAGTGCGCGCAAATGGATTTCCTTATAGCCCCGGTGCGCGTCGCCGATATTGAATTTATTTTTTGTGAAAGACGGTGGATCCAGCACGATCAGGTCGTATTGTTCCCCGTGTTGGGAATTTTTTTTCAGGAAATCAAAGGCATTCTCGCACTGAAAATCGATTTCCACGCCATTGAGAGTGGCATTGGCGCGGGCGCATTCGATGGCCTTTTCCGAACTGTCCACAGACGTGACCGAAGCGGCCCCGGTTTTTCCGGCGAAAAGCCCAAAGGCTCCATGGTAACAGAAACAATCCAGCACCCGCCGCCCGGCAAACCGCGGGGCAAGTTGCGCGTAGATGGATTGTTGATCCAGAAAAAGTCCGGTTTTTTGCCCTTCGAGCAGATTCAGACGGAAGCGAACCCCGCCGCTGGTGATTGTCAAGTCCTCGGGCAGTTTGCCATGCAGGATCGATGTGACGGGTTCCAACCCCTCGGCAATTCGTCCCGACGAGTCATTGCGTTCGATGACGCATTCCGGCGCAAATTGCTTTTTCAAAATGTCCACCACCATGTCCTTGCGCTGGTCGAAAGCCGCTGTGAGGGTCTGAATGACAAAGCAATTTGCGTAGCGGTCGATGATCAGGCCGGGGAGCCAATCGCTCTCGCTGAAAACCATTCGGTAAGCCTCGGGCATGCGCTCCTTGAAAGTTTTTTCCCGGTGTGTTTGGGCGGCCAGAATTCTTTTGGTGATGAGTTCCTCATTGAGCGCCTTCACACCCATCGCGTAACGGCGCACCGCAATTTGCGAGCGTGAATGATACATGCCCGTGCCGTAGATGCGTCCGCGTTTGTCCTTGAGCACCACAATCGTGCCGTCGTCAAGACCCTCCGGACGGCGGAGAATTTCATTTTGATACAGCCACGGATGGCGGTGCCAGAAGCGGGAACCGCGCACGGGATTGATAATGATGGAGGGAAAGCCCATAAGAAAATTTTGGTCGGGATGGCGATCACCCGGGCAATTTGCCCGTGCGTTTTAATCGGCCTTGGTTCCGATCGCGGCCTCGATTTTCGAGAGAATGCGGCGGGAATATTCTTTCAGCTTGGGTTCCTGATCGCCCTCGATTAAAAGACGGATTTTGGGTTCGGTGCCCGAGTAACGCAGGAAAACGCGGCCCTTGCCGGCGAGTTCCTTTTTGACCGCCTCGATTTCATCGCTGAGTCCCGGAATGGATTCCAGAGGCGGCTTGGACTTGACCTTGACACTTTTGATTTCCTGGGGGTAACGCCGCATGCAGGCGCGCAAGTCTGAGAGCCGTTTGCCCGACTCTTTCATGATTTGGAAAATTTGCAGGGCTGAAACCAGACCGTCTCCGGTCGTTGAATAATCGCGGAAAATGATGTGGCCGGACTGTTCCCCGCCGAGATTGTAATCGTTATTCATCATCTCCTCAATGACGTAACGGTCACCGACTTGGGTGCGGATGACCCGGCCCCCGGCATTTTGAATCGCCTCGTCGAGACCGGCATTGCTCATCTCAGTGGTGACGAGCGTTTTATGGGCGAGACGGCCATTGCGAATCATCTCCAGCGCGGCGATGGCCATGAGTTCATCCCCGTCGACCAGTGAACCTTTCTCATCGACCAAAAGCAGGCGGTCGGCGTCCCCGTCATGGGCGAGGCCGACATCCGCGCCGTGAAGCCGCACCAGTTTCTGAATTTCCTCCGGGTGCATGCTGCCGCACTCATGATTGATATTCGTCCCGTCAGGTTTGTTATGATAGACAAAAACCTCGGCGCCCAGCTCTTTGAGCACACAGGGCGAGGACTTGTAGGAGGCGCCATTGGCCACATCGACGACGATGCGCATGCCTTCGAGTGTGAGACGGCGGTTGAAGGAGCTTTTGGCAAATTCAATGTAACGGCCCAGCGCGTCGTCGATGCGGAAAGCTTTGCCGACTTCCTCGGCAGTCGGACGAATGCTGTCGATGCGCCCGGAGAAAACAAGATCCTCAATTTCAGCCTCCAGTGTGTCGTCGAGTTTGTAACCGTCATTGCGGAAGAATTTGACCCCGTTGTCCTCATAAGGGTTATGCGAGGCGGTCAAAACAATGCCCGCATCGGCGCGGAGGGAACGCGTGATGTAGGCGACCCCCGGTGTGGGCAATGGCCCGATGAGAAGGGCGTCGACCCCCATGGATGTGACCCCGGCGACGAGGGCATTCTCAAGCATGTAACCCGACAGCCGGGTGTCTTTGCCGATGACAATCTGGTGGCGGCGTTTGTCATTCTTAAAAAAATGCGCGGCGGCCCGCCCGATTTTGAGGGCTGTTTCCGCTGTCAGGGGTTCGATATTGGCCACACCACGAATGCCGTCGGTGCCGAAAAGTTTGCGTTGGTTTCCCATGGGTCAAAGAGTATGCCGGAATCGTTGCCCGTGCGCAAAGCAATTCATCACATCAGGCAAAACGGCGGATCGCCTCCCAAGTCGTCAGGGCCAGCCGGGTGGCTTTGACATCATGCACCCGCAGAAAACGCGCCCCTTGGGCATGGGCCCAGAGTATGGAGGCCAGTGAACCCGGCAACCGGTCGTCGGGAGTGTCCGAACCGCTGATTTTGCCCAAGAAACTTTTGCGCGATGTGCCGACCATGACCGGCAGACCCAGCTCCCGCGCAAATTGCGCGGTCTGCGCGAGGAGTTCGAGATTGTGATCGGGGGTTTTCCCGAACCCAATGCCGGGATCGATGGCGAGTTGTTCCAGCGGGATGCCCGTGCGCGAGGCGTGGAGGGTTTTCCCGTGCAGGAAGGTGAAAACGTCATGGGTGACATTTTCGTAAGCTGGAGCAATTTGCATGTCTTGAGGTGTGCCACGCATGTGCATGAGGATCCATCCGGCCCCGTGTTGGCGAATCACTCCGGCCATGCCGGGATCGCGTCCGGCGGAGATATCATTGACGATTTGTGCCCCTGCTTGCAGCGCCGCATCAGCGACAGCGGGTTTGTATGTGTCGATGGAGATGACACAGTCCGAGGCGGCGCGAATTCCCCGGATCACGGGCAGAACCCGATCCATTTCCTCCTGCTCGGACACCGGGGTCGCGCCCGGACGGCTGGATTCACCCCCGACATCGATGGCATCCGCGCCGTCGGCGAGCATTTGCAGCGCTGAAGAGACAGCCTCCGCAGGAGTAAACCATTTTCCCCCGTCGAAAAATGAGTCGGGAGTGACATTCAGGATGGCAAAAATTTTCGATTCCTCGGCAATTTGCCAAGAACCGTTTTTGAATTGGAATCTCATCAGAGGAAAAACACCGGGGATTGTCAGGTGAGGGGAGGAAAAAATGGTGCGCTCGAGAGGACTTGAACCTCCACGCCTTGCGGCACAAGCACCTCAAGCTTGCGTGTCTGCCATTTCACCACGAGCGCGCGAATCTTTATTAGTAAGATAATCCTTTTGTCCGTGCAAGCCCGAAAAAAGGACTTTTTTTAGACCCCGGCGATTTGTGAGGCAATGTCAGCATCCTCATCGGCAATCAAGGCTGTCCAATTCTCCCCGTCAGCGAAAGTCCATAACTGATGATGCTTGTAGGCGTAGTGCAATTTGCCCAGAGGCCCGCTGTTTTTGGCGTGCATGAAGGCCAGAGAGGCCAGAAGCGTGCTGATTTCCTTGAGTTTCTCATCGGTGTAATCACTGATGGTTTTGGACAGGATATTGCCCCTCCGGTCATATGACCAGACGACTTGAACACCGTCGATGGCGGCGAGGGAATTTTGCAGTGTGCTCATGATTGGGACGGGGAAATGGCCTGTTTGAAACTGTCTCTCGACATCCACATGGACGATTCCAAGGGGGAGTGAACGGCGACCAATGTCTGGGCACGGGGAAAAATAAACCGTTTTTCCGAGTCGGACTCGACATAGACCTCACGGGTGATGTCCTCCCCGAGGATGCGCCCGAGGCACTGGCCTTGCTGCATCAGGAATGAGGCCAACGCGGCGGCTTGATTGGGGTGTTCAGTCAGACTGGCGGAGATGAGAGTGCCTGAGCGTGAGGCCAGCACCGCACCCTTGATGCCTGCGACCGAGGCGAGGTTGATGATGGCGTTTTCATGGGGGGGCTGACTGGTTTCATCAGTCTCCCCCGCAGGTGGCTCTGTGGCAGGGGAAGCGCCGGGAATGGTCAGCGAGTCAAAGTCCTGGTCGCTGTCCACACTGAACTCATCCTTTTTCTGCGCGGCCTCCAAGAGCAACCCCTCCCAGTTGCGCGTGATATTCTTTTTTGGATTTTCAAGGTAGGGATGCTCCTCGAAATGCCCCCGGTTCCAGCTAAACATCCGGTAAAAAGCCTCATCACCCTCGATGGCTCCGATTTGGGCATGAATAAATGCGCCCTTGTCAAAATAGAGAATTCCTTCATGAGCGCCATTTTTAAGAATGATTTTGACACGGGCGAGCGTGGAGCATTTGAGCTGAACCAAATCAGCCAAAGAGAGCTGGTAAATGATGCCGGAAAATCCCGTGTGCTTGATCGATCGGATATTCATGAGCAACTGGTCGAGTGTGTCCAGTTCGAAAGGTTTCGCGATGAATTCCACCGCGCCCAGCGCCAGAGCCTTCAGACGTGTTTCCTCCGAGGGACGGGCTGTCATGAGAATGACCTTGATCAACGGATGGCGGCGATTGATCTCCGTCATCAGAAAAAGTCCCGTGGCATCAGGCAGCTGTTGGTCGGTTAAAACCACGTCCACGGGTTCGGTGCCAAAATGCGCAGGGCATCCTCCACGGTCTCAGAAAAAATCGTGCGATAGGGAATCTCCTTGTGTTGCCAATGGAGTTCCAGCGATTCCAGAATCGCGCGGTCATCGTCGATAACCAGAAGGACGCTCTTGTGGTTTTTCTGATTCCGTTGAGTCACGAAACTAAGCCTAAATTGGTTTTGGATGACTGGCGAGGGAAAATTTTTCCGCCGGGGCGGAGGGAATTATTCCGCGCGCCACCGTAAAAACAAAATGAAGAAAAAATCACGAAAGCCTTGATTTTATTGGCCGATTTCACATACTGCGCAACGTTAAACAACCAACCACACAAAAGGAAAAAACAAAATGGGAAAAGCCCTCACTAAATCCGCGATCGCCGACACACTCGCCAAGAAACTCGACATCAGCAAAAAACTCGCTGTGTCCTTTTTGGACGAATTGGCTGTTCTGGCCTACAAAGAAGCGAAAAACACCTTCACATTGCCCGGTCTCGGCAAGCTCGTTTTGGTGCACCGCAAAGCCCGCATGGGACGCAACCCTGCGACTGGCGCGACCATCAAGATTCCTGCCAAGAAGGTCGTGAAATTCCGCGTGGCCAAAGCCGCCAAAGACGCGATCCTGAAGTAGTTTTTTCCAATACTGGTGCGGTTCATCCCGCACCCCCTGAAAGCGGTTGTGGCTCTGCCACAACCGCTTTTTTATTGGTTGGACGATTCTTGAATGCGGGCAATTTGCTCCACGGCTTTTATCCATTGTGCGAGCGCTTTTTCTGTCGCCCCGCATTCCTCCTGCCACCGGGTCACGGCCATGGCGCATTGACCCGTGAAAGAGGGATCATGAATGAATCGCTCCAGCGCCCGCGCAAATTGCGCGGGTTCACCCGCCGCCGAGACAGAGCCGAGGCCGTGGTCAAGAATCGTCCGGGAAACGGTATTCCGGTCGGAGCCGATGAAATGAACGGGGCGGCCCACTGAGGCGATGCCGTGGAATTTCGACGGCACGACAAGACCGTCGAAGTCCGGACTCTGACTGACGATGTGAAGGTCCGCCGCACCCAGCGCCGCGCCAAGATTTTGCCGGGGTTGATGCGGGAGAAAATGAATCGGGAGATTTTGCCGGGATGAATGCCATTTCCTCAAACGCTCCATACCGTAACCCTGACCGATTAAAACAAGGGCCAGTCGGGGGCAATTTGCCGCAGCAAGGGAAAATCCCTCCGCAATTGTCTCCCAGTCATGGGCCCGCCCGAGATTGCCGCTGTACATCACAACGAATTTTTCTGTGAGATGATTCGCACGCCGGAATTCCCCCGATGACCCTGCGGCCTCAGAACCCGTCGGAATCACCGACCAATTTGGGATGACGGAGACATTGATTTTGCCGCCATATTTCCTCTGACGAAGTGTCTGCTCCATGCACGCGCCCGGAACCACATGCAGATCGGTGCGGGCATCGACCCAATCGGCCACCGCTGAGAGAATCCGGCAAATCAGTCGTTTTCTTTTGGCGGGGGTTGTCGCGATGATCTCCGGGTAGAGGTCTTGAACCCAGTAGATCAGGCGGGAACCCCGGAAAATTTTGGTGATGACTCCGGCAATGACGATCAGGGGAGGGGATGTCATGGCGATGACGACATCCGGGCGGGGGCCAAAAAGCAGACGCCTGAGCGCTTGCAGGAAAAATGTCGCATAATCACACAGGCGTCCCGGAATGCTTCTCGTGCCGTAGTCCGTGCAGGCCATTCGTTCAATCGTGACATCGTTCCAACGTGTGATGTCGGATTTCTGCCTGTCTTTGAGCGCGTAACGGGTTACGCCACAGAGTCCGGCGACTTGGAATTTTCCTGTCTGCGCCAGCGCCCGCGCCAGATCACCATTGAGCTGAGCGGTGGCGGCTTCGTCGGGATGGAAAAAGTGATTGAGAATGACGACTCTCACGGTGATTCAATCCTTAGCAGACACCGGGGTGAGGGGAAAGCCCATCCTTTGAAGGGGGGGATGGGATTAACGCCCCCTCCAGTGGAGGTAATGATAGAGCGCGGCGATATTGAGCGCGTGTGTGATTTTGCCTGAGTGAATCATCTGCGGGATGTCAGCAAGAGGATAGAGCGCGGTGCTGATGTCCTCGGTCTCATCAAAGGCCGTGGCGCCGGAGGGGACACAATCTTCCACGAGCACGCAATAAACGGCATTTTGCTGAACAGCGGGATTCGGATGAAACTTCCCGATTTCCCGGGCCATTCCGCCGATGTAACCGGTTTCCTCGCGCAATTCGCGCACAGCGGCCTCGACGGGAGTCTCGTCCGCGTGGTCATGCACTCCGCCGGGGAGTTCGAGGGTCACCTCCTTGATGCCGTGGCGGTATTGCCTTACCAAAACAATTTGCTTGTCGGGGGTCAGGGCGATGGCGTTCACCCATGAGGCGCACTCGATGACAAAAAAATTGTGTTTCTGGCGTGTGACAGGAGAGGAGCATTCCTCCTCATGAACCTCAAAAATCCGGTAGTCCCCGGCTTTTTTGCGGGAGTGCAGCGGCCAATGCGGGGGTTCGGGACTCATGGTTGGATGCAAGATTTGCCCCCCTAGCGGGCTGTCGCGCTCCCAGCACCAGCGGCGGTGAGTTTGCGTTTATAATCATCGAGTTGCGAGCGTGGCATGATGGTCACTGTCATCGGAATGTCATTGAGAGGAATGTCCGCCTTGTCCTTGGCTTGGCCTGAGATCGCGTCGGCGACATCCATGCCCTCGACGATTTGACCGAAAACCGTATAGGCATTGTCAAGCGATGGGGCGTCCTGAATGACGATGTAGAATTGTGAGCCATTGGACTCGCGCCCCGGATTGA
>NZ_JASVEJ010000009.1:0-67415 GCF_030285425.1 Geitlerinema calcuttense NRMC-F 0142
TCCCCAACTCCTAACTCCCAACTCCCTCTTCTCCCCCCATCTCCCCATCCCCCATCCCTCTTCCTTCCCCACTCAGCCACTCAGCACTCAGCACTCAGCACTTAGAATAGGGAAAGTGACGGATTGCTAGGGAATATGGTATTTTCTTCAATTATTCGGACAATGGGGCGATCGCAACTCAATAGCGAACTTTTGGCTAGACTGGGGCGCGATCGCATTCTGTATCTCAATGGCATTTCGCGTCTTCCCAAGGGCTTAGTCGCCTCAACCTTAGCCCAAACGGAAAATCGCCCTTTGTTCGTTGTCACCGCCACCACAGAAGAAGCCAGCCGCCACGCCGCCCAACTTGAAGCAATGGGATGGCAGAATGTCTACTTCTACCCCACCACAGAAGCCTCTCCCTACGAACCCTTTGACCCCGAAACCGAAACCACTTGGGGACAATTACAAGTCCTCGCAGATTTGATTCTCAAGACCGAAAATCCCTCGAACCTCAAAATTGCGATCGTCGCCACCGAACGCGCCCTCCAGCCTCATCTACCGCCCGTAGAAGCCTTTAAACCGTACTGTGTCGTCCTGAATAAAGGGATGAGTGCGACGGCGAAAACCTTAGACCGTCAACTCGCACAACTGGGTTACGAACGCGTTCCTCTGGTGGAAACTGAAGGACAATGGAGTCGGCGCGGCGATATTGTTGATGTCTTCCCCGTCGCTTCAGAACTCCCGGTTCGCTTAGAGTGGTTTGGCGATGACTTAGATCAATTGCGAGAATTTGACCCTGCAACCCAGCGTTCCTTGGATAAAATTCCCCAACTCATCCTCACCCCTACAGACTTTGCTCCGATTATCCTAGAGCAATTGGGGATTGCCCCGGAAGAATGGCACCAAACCGAGGAAGAAGCAACCCCTACCCGTCAAGGCGTGCGGCGTTTATTGGGAAATGCCTTTTCTCAACCGGCGTCAATTCTCGATTATTTGCCCCACAATACCTTAATTGCAATTGACGAACCTGCCCAATGTGCCGCCCATAGCCAGACTTGGGTTCAACACGCCGAAGAGTCGTTTCATCACTGTCAATCGGCGTTTAGCCAGAAACCGCAGAACGTCTTGCATCGACCCTTTTCAGAGGTTTTAGCAGAAATCGATCGGCGCTATTGGGCCTCTTTGCACCTTTCTGAACTCGCGGAAGACACTATTAAGGATAGCCCCCATCGTCCGGTGAATTTAGCCAGTCGTCCAATTCCCATCCTTCCCCATCAGTTTGCGAAGCTGGCGGAAACCCTGCGCGAACAAATCCAAAATCGCTATTCAACTTTCTTAGTTTCGGCGCAACCTTCGCGTTCGGTTGCTTTATTGCAAGAACATGATTGTCCGGCTAAGTTTGTCCCCAATCCCCACGATTATCCGGCGATTGATAAACTGCAAGTGCAGCATACCCCCACGGCGCTAAAGTATTCGGGTTTGGCGGAATTGGAAGGCTTTATTTTGCCAACCTTTCGCTTGGTGGTGGTTAGCGATCGCGAATTCTACGGTCAGCACAGTTTAGCAACCCCCAGCTATGTCCGCAAGCGCCGCCGCGCCGCCTCTAAACAAGTCGATCCCAATAAACTCCAACCGGGAGATTATGTGGTTCACCGCAATCATGGGGTGGGTAAGTTTATCAAGCTAGAAAGCTTGACGATGAATAATGAAACGCGGGAATACCTGGCGATTCAATACGCCGATGGGATTTTGCGGGTAGCGGCGGATCAGTTTGGCGTCTTATCCCGATTTCGCACCGCCTCGGATCAAAAGCCAGAGTTGCATAAACTCAGCAGCAAGGTTTGGGAGAAAACGAAGAATAAGGTTCGCAAGACGGTTAAAAAGCTGGCGGTGGATTTGTTGCAATTGTACGCCCAGCGATCGCAACAAACCGGGTTTTCCTATCCCCAAGACTCCTCTTGGCAAGAAGAGTTAGAAGAGTCTTTCCCTTATCAGCCTACCCCAGATCAGCTTAAGGCCACGCAAGATGTCAAGCGGGATATGGAATCTCAGCGTCCGATGGATCGCTTAGTTTGCGGCGATGTCGGATTTGGTAAAACAGAAGTGGCTATTCGGGCCATTTTTAAAGCGGTGACGGCGGGAAAACAGGTGGCTTTCCTGGCACCGACCACAATTTTAACCCAACAACACTATCACACGATTAAAGAACGCTTTGCCCCCTATCCCCTACAGGTGGGTTTGTTGAACCGCTTCCGAACCGCTGAGGAACGCAAGGAAATCCAAAAGCGGCTGGTGACGGGTGAGTTAGATGTGGTGGTGGGAACGCACGCCTTACTCGGAAAAGAGATTAAATTCAAGGATTTAGGCTTATTGGTGATTGATGAGGAACAGCGGTTTGGGGTGAACCAAAAAGAGAAAATTAAATCCCTGAAAACCCAGGTGGATGTGCTGACGCTGAGTGCCACTCCGATTCCGCGTACCTTATATATGTCCCTGTCTGGCATTCGGGAGATGAGCTTAATTACCACGCCTCCGCCCTCTCGCCGCCCGATTAAGACCCATCTGGCTTCCTACGACCCCGAAACGGTCAGAACGGCGATTCGGCAGGAATTAGACCGAGGCGGACAGGTGTTTTATGTGGTGCCTCGCGTGGAGGGAATTGAGGAGATTAGCGGTAAGATTCGAGAAATGATTCCGGGGGTGCGAATTGCGATCGCGCACGGACAAATGCCGGAAACTGAATTAGAAAGCACCATGCTAACCTTCAGCAACGGCGATGCGGATGTATTGGTGTGTACCACCATTATTGAGTCGGGTTTGGATATTCCCCGCGTCAATACCATTTTGATTGAAGATGCTCAAAAGTTCGGCCTGTCTCAACTCTACCAACTGCGGGGACGGGTTGGTCGTGCGGGTATTCAGGCCCATGCTTGGCTATTTTATCCCCATCAATCGCGCTTGCAAGATGCAGCCAGACAGCGGTTGCGGGCCATTCAGGAGTTTACGCAACTCGGTTCCGGCTATCAATTGGCGATGCGGGATATGGAAATTCGCGGCGTCGGAAATCTCCTAGGGGCCGAACAATCGGGTCAAATGGATGCGATTGGGTTTGACCTCTATATGGAGATGTTACAAGAGTCGATTAAGGAAATTCAAGGTCAAGAGATTCCCAAGGTGGACGATACGCAAATCGATCTCAACCTGACCGCATTTATCCCGGCCGATTATATCCCGGATCTCGATCAAAAGATGAGTGCCTATCGCCTGGTTGCTGCCGCTGACTCCCAGGATGAGTTGAGTTTGATTGCAGCAGAATGGAGCGATCGCTATGGTACTATCCCCAAACCCGCCCAACAACTCATCCGGGTGATGGAGTTAAAATTAGTCGCCAAGTCTCTAGGCTTTAGCCGCATTAAACCCGAAGGCAAGCAGCACGTTATCCTAGAAACGCCAATGGAAGAACCCGCCTGGAATCTCCTCAAACCCAACCTCCCCGAACACCTCCATTCCCGCTTTGTCTACACTCCCGGTAAAGTCACTGTTCGCGGCTTAGGAACCCTCAGCGCCGATAAGCAAATGGATCATTTAATTGAGTGGTTGAGTAAAATGCAAGGGTCTCTCCCAGAAGTCGCGCTAGTGTAATTTTAGTAGGGGAAGTCCTAAGTTCTATGAGTGTGTTTCCTCTTGGGACCGATGAGGTTATCGGAACGCTAACGGCTGAGTATCAAGCGCAGAAGGAATTGCAGCAACAGATTCACGATCTGTTACAAGCCAATCAGTTAACCCCTAGCGCCGAAAATTACTATAACTTAGGTGTTTATCTCGCTCAACATCAACAGTGGGAAGGTGCGATCGCGCTTTTTCTTCATGCCGTTAGTCTAAACCCAACTGGGGTAGATGCCTACTATAACTTGGGGGCGGTTTTACAAGCCCAACAGCAATACAAAAGCGCGATCGCCTTCTATTACAAGGGACTCTCGATTGAGGTAGACTCTCAATATTACTATCACCTAGCTGGCTGTTTGCTGCAACTCGCCCAGGTAGAGAAGAATGACCAATACATCCCAGTTGCCATTGCCTATTTATTGCAACGCTTGCGACTGCAACCGGATTGTCAATCGACCTACTATACTTTAGGGAGTATTCTTGAACAACAAGGAAACGCCTACACAGCTTCTCAATGCGATAAATTTCAGCTTCCAACTGAATTAATTCATCGGTTTTACCAACTCAACCCTCAACGTTGGCAACTGTTACTTCCCGCCCAATCTCATCCCGATGTTCGTTACTGTAAGCTACATGAGGCTGCTGTGCTTCCCCTCAAGCCTCCCAAGACATTAGAGGCGCAAATTCATCCAGAATTGAATCGTCACAAGGACTTTTACTCTTCTCCCACTCTGGTTGCAGAGGTTCAAGAAGGTGCCGTTTGGTGCCATTCTCAGGCTGATGTTGTCTTGACGCGCGATCGTCAAATTGTCACAATGGTTTCTCATGCGAATGCAACCATTCTGGATATAGATCGCTATCTTCCCCCTGTAAGTCAAACAGTAGAAACTGTAGCGCTGTTATCTGTTCTTTCTGGACAGGCTTTTTATCATTGGATGTTTGAACTTTTACCCAAAGTTGGATTGATCCATTTAGCAGGTATTGATTTAAATTCTATTGATAAATTTATTGTTAATGAGTACCAATCCCCCTTTCAAAAAGAGACCTTACAGCACTTGGGAATTTCTTCAGAAAGAATTATCATGAGTTCTCAACCGATTCATATTCAAGCAAATTTAATTATCGTTCCTTATTTTGAGCTTTTATCAAGCTGGAGTTGTCAGTTTTTACGACAAGAATTTTTGTCGCAATCTACGTTCAAAACTCCCAAGCCAGAGTTTCTGTATATTTCTCGCAAAAATGCTAACTACCGACATCTCCTCAATGAAGCAGAAATTAGCGATTCCTTATCTCAACTAGGATTTACTGTAGTTACCCTCGAATCCTATTCTTTTATGGAACAAGTTGCTTTTGTTGCCAATGCTAAAGTGATTGTTTCTCTGCATGGTGCAGGACTTTCTCATCTTGTTTTTTGCCAACCTAATACCAAAATCATTGAAATATTTCCACCCAACTATGTCACTCGCTACTATTGGAATTTAAGTAACTTAGTTGGCTTGGATTATTATTATTTTATGGGCGAGCCTAACTCAGATATTAATCTAGAGACGATAGAGAATATTAATTACCACTATATAACAGAGAGCTTTCAAGTGAGTTTACCGAAATTGTTAGCAACGTTAAAATTTGCTGAGGCTATCTAGCCTCGACTATTCCATCATTTCAATCTTTAGCAATCTTGAGCTATGCTAAAATAAAGTAAAGAAATGTAAAGACAATGCAAGACAAAGTAGCTGTCGTTGTGGGCGCAACGGGTGGAATTGGATCGGCGGTTGTGCAACAATTAGCCTCGCAAGGAGCTAATTTGGTACTGGCGGCGAGAGACGAAGGGCGCTTAACCAATCTAGCCAATAGCCTATCTGGGGATAGCTTAACGGTTCCTACCGATATTACCGATCCGCAGCAAGCAAAAGACTTGATGGCGAAGGCGGCTTCCTACTATGGCAAAATCGATATTCTGATTAACGCCGCAGGTGCAGGAATTCTCAAACAATACAATAAGCTAGAACCTGCCGATCTAGAAGCAATGTTGAATGTGAACCTCAAGGGAAGCTTCTACACTTGTCAAGCGGCTGCTGAATATATGAAAGAACAGAAAAGCGGCCATATTTGCAATGTTGTGGGGATTTTGGGTAAGCATTCAATGGCGATGGCTTCGGCTTACTGCGCCGCAAAGTTTGGCGTAGTTGGCTTTAGCAAGTGTATGGCGGATGAACTCAAACGCTATGGCATTAAAGTCACGCTATTCTATTTTGGAGGGGTAGATTCTCCGTTTTGGGATAATGTCAGTTTGAAGGTAGATCGCAGTAAGATGTTATCGACTCAAACAGCAGCAGATGCAATTCTATTTGCACTTTCTGCACCTCCCCAAGCCGTACCGATGGAAATTAATATTCAGCCGGATAGTCACCTCTTTTTCTAACTTTCAGGCAGCCAAGCGACTTCAAACTATCTAATAGTCGCTTGGTTAATCAAAATCTGGCTAGTTCTCAATTCAAAGATTGACGATTAAAGCGTTTTGATCGCCTGTTTATGGTTATCAATCTTTAGGATTTCTTCATCGCGTAAAGGGGTATCATTCTCTAAATAAAGGAAGACTTGTCTTGCACCCATTTGGCTTCCCAGTTCTGTTAAAGCTCTTGCTTCAATTTGAGTTAAGCCGCCTTCAAGATGAGATAGGGGATGGATGATGATTTGTGGGGCAATGATGGAAGTTTGACCTTGGTAGGTCTTTTGAATAAAGTGCTTTAAGGTTAATTCAGCAACAAAAAAGTTACTAATAATTGTGCGAGGATGTTCAAAGCCGTTTAATAATGAAGTGGTTGAAGTTTGTTGTTGATGCAGTTGAATGGCTTGTTGACCGATTGCTAAAACTTTATTGCTTTCTATTTCCCCTAAACTGCCCGGTTCAATTTTTCCCCTAAAAGCGATACAGGGGATATCTGCATATTCAGTAGGCGATCCATGAGAAGACACCAATTTTACCAATAACCAGTCGGGTTTTAGCTGAACATACAAAGTTCTGAACGCTAGAAACTTAAACATAGATGGGGATTCATAACTTTCAATAACTCCTTGAAGTGCGATCGCGATCGCTCTAGTCTTCCAACTCCAGACGCCCCCGAAACCCTGTCACCAAACGAGATCCATCTTTGAAAATGTGTATTTCTATTTGGTCGCTTGCCCAGGTAATTTGGTCTTGAAAAGCGGGATTAAAAATATGCACCTGTTGGTTGCGCGAAGAAACGGGAGAATTAGGATCGTTCAGCGCTAAAGACTCGACGTAGGGACCATCAATTAAAATATCGAGTTGTGCCAGTAACGTCTGGGAACCCTTGGGGGCTTTGTCAGATTGTAATTCTTTTAGAGTAAAACCACTAAAAGACATGACGCTTAAGCCAGCGCTTTTTAACTGCTTTGCGAGTTCTGCTAAAGCTGGCGCTTGCCAAAAGGGTTCGCCCCCGGAAAAGGTGACGCCTTGATTTTTAGGGTTGCTGAGAATTTTCTCGGCTAAGTCATCAATTGATATTAACTGGTTAATCTCAAAAGACCATGAAGCAGGGTTAAAACAGCCAGAACAAGCGCGGCTGCACCCCTGTACCCACACCACCGCCCGACAGCCGGGGCCGTTGACTTCGGATTCATCTACATAGCCCATAATATTGAGATAGCCGGGGGGAATTTCAATTGCAGGTTGGACAGTGGAATAGCCCATGAGGGTGACTCGCAGGAGATGAGGAAGTGGGTATATTTTAAGCGGGGTTTGCTGTTCCCTGAGAGGAAGTTAGCGGCGCAAAACTGAGAACGGTCGGCACTTTTTGCCATTAAGACAATCTAAACATTGTTTAATCAAAACTTTAGGCGGCGAGAATCGGATGATTTTGCTAAAAGCCAGTCACTTGCACAAGTCCTATCAAGAGAAGGGACGGCAGTTTACGGCGGTACGGGATGTTTCTTTGGAAGTGAAGGCGGGTGAGGTTCTGGCGTTTCTGGGGCCGAATGGGGCAGGTAAGACGACAACGATTAAGATGATTGCGGGGTTGATTTATCCCGATGGCGGGTGGGTGAGAATTGGAGACCGCGATCCTCACCGCGACTCGAAGGCGTTACGCTTGTTAGGGGCCGTTTTAGAGGGCAACCGCAATGTCTACTGGCGGCTATCTCCCCAGGAGAATTTAGAGTATTTTGGGGTATTGCGCGGTTTAGCGCCCAAGGTGGCGCGCCAGCGGGCGAGGGCGTTGTTGGAACGCTTTCACCTCCTCGATAAGCAAAATACGCGGGTAGACCATTTATCGCGGGGAATGCAGCAAAAATTGGCGATCGCAGTTGCGTTAATTCACCAGCCGCAACTGTTACTCTTAGATGAGCCAACCTTGGGTTTAGATGTTGAGGCGACGGAAGATATTAAGCGACTGGTGCGCGAAATTGCTCAAGAAGGGTGCGGTATTATTCTAACCACGCATCAATTGGCGATCGCTGAAGAACTGTCTGACCGAGTTGCCATTATTAACCAAGGGGAAATTGTCGCGGAAGAACCTACCTCAGAACTGATCCGCCAGTTTTCCGGGCAATCTTACCATATTGAACTGGAAACTCCTCTCGATCCGCAACGCCAAGGGCAACTGGTGGCGTTAGGGGTGGAGTGTCTCACCGCCCAAACTCTGCGGGTTTTGCAGGCGGAAAGCCTTTACCCGGTTTTAGAGATTCTTAAACCTCTGGCTTTGATGCGGGTGGAGAAAGAACAAGCAAGTTTAACTGATATCTTTTTGAAGCTGGTGCGAGAAAACCGAAATGTTTAATCTACTGCTAGCAGAACTCAAGCGAGAATGGATTATCCTGCGACGCTATTTTACCGAAACCATTGCTTTAATTATCGGGCTGGTGGTGGCATTTTACGGGATTTTTCAAAGCGCCCGGTTTATTGCGGGGCCTGAGATTTCTTTAGGCGATCGCGCTGACTCCCTGGTAATAGGATACATTCTCTGGTCAATGTCGATCTTTATTCTGGGGAATATTGCCGGAGGGTTGCAACAAGAAGCCCAGACGGGAACCCTGGAACAACTGTTTATTTCCCCGTTTCGCGCTTCCCAGATTTTTTTGATCCGGGCGATAGGTAATTTAACGATTCAACTGTTCCTCAATGCCCTGATGTTACTAATTGTCATGGGGATAACGGGGGCGCGGCTATCGTTTCCCCCGGTTTTAATCTTACCTCTGGCTGCCGTTCTCTTGGGGGCCTATGGGCTGGCAATGGCGATGGGTTCTCTCGCCCTGCTGTTGAAGCGGGTGCAGCAGGTCTTGGGGATTTTTCAGTTTCTGCTGTTTTTTGTGTTGATGGTACCTACGGAAACCTGGTCTCATTCCCTACGCGGGTTGGGTTGGATACTGCCGATGACGCCTGGTGCCGAGTTGTTGCGTTCGGTGATGGCGCGGGGCGAAACGTTGCAGGGTGGGGCAGTGGCGATCGCGCTTTTAAACGGGGCTGCCTATTTTATCTTAGGATTGCTACTTTTTAGGATAGCAGAACGCGAGGCAAAACGGCGCGGCAAATTATCGGGATATTGACGTAAATAAAGGTGACTGATTTTTAACTTGTGTTAAAAACCTGACAACAATTGTATCGCACCAATCGCGATTAGCGAAAACAACAATAAAGTGAGAACTACAGAGATCGAACTTGAATGGGCCGATCGTTCTGGACGTTAAGACCCTCCTCTACAGAGGCCCCGCAGGTTCTCCCCCCTGAGACTAAGGAAGGAAATTGAATGGACATTTCTCCTAAAACGATTTATCACAATCTCCGCTGGCTCGATAGCGTGGATGTCGCCACAAGCGCTGCTTATCGTCAACTGGCCCAAGATGCGATCGCCGATTCTGACATTAGCTTAACCTGGCGACAAGCCATCTCCGATCGCCTTAACCGTGCCAATCACTTATTAGCAATGCTGACCGTAGGTGGAGAAGATAGTTACTAAAGTTTAGAATCATCGTTGTCCTCTATTTGTCTGGAAAAGCTAACAATAGAAACGCCCCAATCTCAATTTAATTGATATCCTGTAACTTGTCCGATCGATGGCATCGGACACTTTTTTTTCTCTATAGAACGCGATCGTTGAATGTGAAAAATAGCTAAGAAACAATACTGGAAAGTCTGACAATTTTCTTAAAAACTGCCCCTAAAATGGCTTTTTATTAGACAATCCAAATTAATCACCCCCCATTTCCCCTCTCTAAATCTTCCCCCTTTGCTCTTTTTAGGCGATTTTACAGAATGAACAGCAACAAAATGCCACCCAAACAGGGTCTATACGATCCACAGTTCGAGCGCGATGCGTGTGGTGTCGGGTTCATCGTCCATCAAAAAGGGAAAAAGTCCCACGACATTGTAGAACAAGCCCTCACCATCCTCTTGAACCTCGATCACCGGGGGGCGTGCGGTTGCGAAATGAATACGGGTGACGGCGCGGGCATTTTAATGCAAGTCCCCCACAAATTTCTGCAAAAAGTGACCGCCTCCGAAAATATCGCCTTACCCGAACCCGGACAATATGGGGTGGGTAGCATCTATACCTCACCCGATCCCGAAGTTAGGGCGAAAAGCCGAGAAATCTTTGCTCAAATTGTCGCCGAAGAAGGTCAACAAGTCATCGGCTGGCGCGATGTACCCATTGATAACTCAATGATTGGCAATACCGCCAAACATAGCGAACCCTTCATCGAACAAGTCTTTATCCAACGCGCCGCCACCCTAGCCGACGAACTGGCGTTTGAACGCAAACTCTACGTCATTCGCAAACGCGCCCATACTGCCCTGCGCGCCTCGCAAATTAATCCCTATTGGTATCCGTGCAGCCTCTCTTGTCGGACAATGGTTTACAAGGGAATGCTGATGCCCGTGCAAGTGGGGCAATATTACCCCGAACTGCACGATCCGGATATGGAAAGCGCCCTCGCCTTAGTCCATTCCCGCTTTAGTACCAACACCTTCCCCAGTTGGGAACGCGCCCACCCCTATCGCTATATCGCCCATAATGGCGAAATTAATACCCTGCGGGGCAATATTAACTGGATGCACGCCCGTCAGTCGTTGATGGAGTCGGAATTGTTCGGCGACGACCTGAAAAAAGCCCATCCGCTGATTAATATTGATGGCAGCGACTCGTTGATTTTTGATAATGCTCTAGAATTGCTGGTTTTGGCAGGGCGATCGCTCCCCCATGCCATGATGATGATGATTCCCGAACCCTGGGCGAATCACGAGTCGATGAGCGATGAGAAAAAGGCGTTTTACGAGTATCATTCCTGTTTAATGGAACCGTGGGATGGCCCGGCTTCAATTGCGTTTACCGATGGTCGCAGTATTGGCGCAGTCTTAGACCGCAACGGTTTGCGCCCCTCGCGCTACTATGTCACCAAGGACGATCTGGTGATTATGGCTTCCGAAGCCGGAGTCTTACCCATCGAACCAGAACGCGTCGCCCTCAAAGGTCGCCTGCAACCGGGGCGGATGTTCTTAGTTAGCCTAGAAGAAGGTCGGATTATTGCCGATGAGGAAATTAAAACCCCCATCGTTACCGCCCATCCCTACCGCGAGTGGATCGACCAGAATATGGTGGAATTGCCTAAACTGGAGGCCCCGGAAGGGATCGAAGCCGCTGCTGAAGGACAGTCTTTAATTCAAAAGCAAATTGCCTTTGGCTATACCTTTGAAGAGTTGCGCCTGCTACTGACGCCGATGGCGCGGGATGGGGTAGAAGCTGTGGGTTCGATGGGTTCCGATACGCCGCTAGCCGTGCTATCCGATCGCCCCAAACTGCTTTACGATTATTTCCAACAACTGTTTGCTCAGGTGACAAACCCCCCCATTGACTCCATTCGCGAGGAAATTGTCACCTCTACTGAAACTACTATTGGTAGCGAACGCAATTTACTGAAGCCCGAACCGGAAAGTTGTCGGTTAATTGAGTTAAAAACGCCGATTTTGAGTAACGAAGAGTTAGCCAAACTCAAGACTATTCGCGAACCGGGCTTTAAGTCGATGACGCTGCCGATCTTATTTAACCCCAAAGAAGGGGTGCAGGGGTTGGAATCTGCCCTGGAGGCCCTGTTTGCAGCCGCGAGTCAGGCGATCGCAGGGGGCGTGAATCTCATTATTCTCAGCGATCGCGGTATCGATGCCGAAAATGCCCCTATCCCCGCCCTGCTAGCCGTTTCTGGCCTGCATCATCACCTGATCCGCGAAGGGACTCGTACCCGCGTGGGGCTGGTTCTAGAGTCGGGAGAACCCCGCGAGGTGCATCATTACGCCACCCTGATCGGCTATGGTTGCGGCGCGATCAATCCCTATTTAGCCTTTGCCACCATTGGCGATGCGATCGCCCAAGGCTTAATAGTCAACGTTGAGGAAAAAACGGCTTACAAGAACTACATCAAAGCCGCTACCAAAGGCGTTGTTAAAGTCGCCTCTAAAATTGGCATCTCCACGATCCAAAGCTATCGCGGGGCCCAGATTTTTGAAGCCATTGGCTTAAATCAATCGGTTGTTAACCGTTACTTTACTTGGACTTCTTCCCGGATTGAAGGGGCCGACATGGAAGCGATCGCCACCGAAGCGATCTTACGACACAGCCACGCCTTCCCCGACCGCGAAGTTAACGGTCATACCCTCGATGTGGGGGGCGAATACCAGTGGCGCAAGGATGGAGAAGCGCACCTGTTTAACCCGCAAACCATCCACAACCTGCAACGGGCCGTCCGCGAGGGCAATTACGACCTGTACAAACAGTATGCGACCCTGGTGAACGAACAAGACCAGAAACGCTACACCCTGCGCGGCTTGCTGCAATTTAAAACCCGCGAACCCATCCCCTTAGAAGAGGTAGAACCCGTTGAAACCATTGTCAAACGGTTTAAAACCGGGGCGATGAGTTACGGTTCTATTTCCCAGGAAACCCACGAAACTTTAGCGATCGCCATGAACCGTTTGGGCGGAAAATCCAATACGGGGGAAGGCGGCGAAGACCCAGAACGCTATACTTGGACGAACGAGCAAGGCGACTCGAAAAATAGCGCTATTAAGCAAGTGGCCTCCGGACGGTTTGGCGTCACCAGTTTGTACCTGTCCCAAGCCAGGGAAATCCAAATTAAGATGGCGCAAGGGGCAAAACCGGGCGAAGGCGGGCAACTCCCCGGCCGCAAGGTGTATCCTTCTATTGCCAAAGTTCGCCACTCTACCCCCGGTGTTGGGTTAATTTCTCCCCCACCCCACCACGATATTTACTCCATTGAAGACTTAGCCGAACTGATCCACGACCTGAAAAACGCCAACCGCAAGGCGCGGATCAGCGTCAAACTGGTGTCGGAAGTCGGCGTTGGCACGATCGCGGCGGGCGTGGCTAAAGCCCATGCGGATGTTGTGTTAATTTCCGGCTTCGATGGCGGTACCGGGGCTTCGCCGCAAACTTCGATTAAACACGCGGGTTTACCCTGGGAGTTGGGGCTAGCAGAAACCCATCAAACCCTGGTGTTGAATAACCTGCGATCGCGCATTGCAGTTGAAACCGACGGCCAACTGAAAACCGGACGCGATGTGGCGATCGCTGCCCTGCTAGGGGCTGAAGAATTCGGCTTTTCCACCGCCCCCCTCGTCAGCCTCGGCTGTATCATGATGCGGGTGTGTCACCTGAACACCTGTCCGGCGGGAATTGCCACCCAGAACCCGGAATTGCGGAAAAACTTTGTCGGCGATCCGCAACATACGGTTAACTTTATGCGCTTCGTGGCGGCTGAACTGCGCGAAATTATGGCGCAACTCGGTTTCCGAACCCTAAATGAAATGGTCGGGCGAACTGATGTCCTAGAAGCCAAACAAGCCGTAGACCATTGGAAAGCTAAGGGAATTGACCTCTCGAAGATTCTCTATCAGCCAGAAGTGGGTCCTGAAGTGGGGCGCTATTGCCAAATTCCCCAAGATCACGGCTTAGAAAAGTCTCTGGATATGACGGTATTGCTGGATCTGTGCCAAGAGGCGATCGCCAAAGGTGAGAAAGTGAAAGCCACCCTCCCCATCGCCAACACCAACCGCGTTGTTGGCACGATCCTGGGTAACGAAATCACTAAAAATCATTGGGATGGCTTACCCGAAGATACCGTGCATTTGCATTTCCAAGGAAGTGCGGGTCAAAGTTTTGGCGCATTTGTCCCCAAAGGCGTCACCCTGGAACTTGAAGGCGATACCAATGATTACTTAGGGAAAGGCTTAAGCGGCGGCAAAATTATCCTCTATCCGTCAACCCAGTCCACCTTTATCGCTGAGGAAAATATCATTGCGGGGAATGTCGCCTTCTATGGCGCAACCTCCGGGGAAGCCTACATCCGAGGCATGGCTGGCGAACGCTTCTGCGTCCGCAACTCTGGGGTGAATGCGGTGGTGGAAGCCGTGGGCGATCATGGTTGCGAATATATGACGGGCGGAAAGGTGATCGTCATTGGTCCCACCGGGCGTAACTTTGCAGCCGGAATGAGTGGCGGCGTGGCTTATGTCCTCGACGAACAGGGCGATTTTGCCAGCCGTTGCAATACGCAAATGGTGGATCTTGAAGCCTTGGAAAATGACCAAGAAATAGCCGCCCTGCGCCAAAGCCTAGAGAAGCACGTCCAATACACCCAAAGCCAAAAAGCCACGCGAATTTTAGCCAATTGGGAGGCAATGGTGCCTAAGTTTGTCCGAGTAATGCCCAGAGACTACAAGCGCGTGTTACAAGCCTTAGAAAATGCCCTCGCCTCTGGTTTAAGCGGCGATGAGGCATTAACGGCAGCCTTTGAAGCCAATGCCCGCGATGTAGCCCGCATTGGTGGCAGCTAAATAGGGACTCTCGTTCGACGCCCTAAGTAAAGCTGTGAGTGGGGGGGATGTCGCGATGAGCGATCGCCATTCCCGCCTTTATCCTCTATATCCTCTTGCATTGGCACAAAGGCAAAACTTCGCCCTAAGCCTCCTGCTAAAAACATTTAACTAGACACAACAATGGGAAAACCGACAGGCTTTATTGAATACCTCCGCGAGGACAAGAGTGAAATCTCGCCCGCCGAACGCATTCGCAACTGGGATGAGTTTCACATCTCCATGCCCGAAGAGAAACTCCGCAACCAAGGGGCGCGTTGCATGGACTGCGGTACCCCGTTTTGCCATACAGGAACGCTAATTAGCGGGATGGCCAGCGGTTGCCCAATTAATAACCTGATTCCCGAATGGAACGATCTAGTCTATCGAGGTCTATGGCGCGAAGCCTTAGATCGTTTGCATAAAACCAATAATTTCCCTGAATTTACTGGACGAGTTTGTCCTGCACCCTGCGAGGGTTCCTGCGTCCTAGGCATTCATAACCCCCCTGTAACCATTAAAAATATTGAATATTCGATTATTGAAAAGGGTTGGGATGAAGGCTGGATCGTTGCCGAACCGCCTAGCAAGCGGACGGGGAAACAAGTTGCAGTGATTGGTTCCGGGCCCGCAGGTCTTTGTGCGGCTGCCCAATTAAATAAGGCCGGCCATTGGGTAACGGTCTACGAACGGGCAGATCGTCCGGGAGGCTTGCTGATGTATGGCATCCCCAATATGAAGCTGGATAAGCAAACAGTGGTGATGCGGCGCATTCATCTGTTGGAACAAGAGGGCGTCCGGTTTATCTGCAATACGGAAGTGGGTAAGGACTTGCCAACAGAGACGCTACTCAAAGACTTTGATGCGGTGGTTCTCTGCGTTGGGGCCACAAAACCCCGCGATTTACCGATTGAAGGTCGGGACTTAAAGGGAATTCACTTTGCAATGGAGTTCCTAACGGCGAATACTCAATCGGTTTTAGAAAGCAGCCCCAACGGTCATTTGATTTCGGCTGAGGGTAAGGATGTCGTCATTATCGGCGGCGGCGATACCGGGACAGACTGCGTTGGCACTTCTGTCCGCCACGGTTGCAACAGCGTGGTGCAACTGGAAATTATGCCGAAACCCCCGCTAGAACGCGCCCCCAATAATCCCTGGCCGGAGTGGCCCAAGGTGTATCGCCTCGACTACGGACAGGAGGAAGCGGCCGAGAAGTTTGGTTGCGATCCGCGCGTCTATCTCACCACCGCGACGAAGTTTGAAGGGGACGAAAACGGCCAGGTGAAGGCGGTTCACACGGTTCAAGTCCAGTGGGAGAAAAATGAGAAGGGTCAGTTTATTCCTAAGCATATTCCTGGGACAGAACGGGTGGTTCCCGCCCAGTTAGTGCTGTTGGCGATGGGCTTTTTGGGGCCCGAACAACCCCTACTCGATGCGTTAGGGTGCGATCGCGATGCCCGCAGTAATGTTAAAGCCGACTATGGCAACTATACCACCAGCATCCCCGGTGTCTTTGCCGCCGGTGACTGTCGCCGGGGTCAAAGCCTAGTGGTCTGGGCGTTTAACGAAGGACGCGGGGCGGCGCGAGAGTGCGATCGCTATCTCATGGGTCATACCGATTTGCCCGATTAACCTCTAATTAAAACCCCGGTTCCTCAGTTAAAATCGGGGTTTTTAACGTTCACACGGAAGCAAATAAATCTAAGGGAAAATGCCCATAAGTGCCATTCAAATTCTCATTTTCTGAGGATTGGCAAGACACTAAAACGCCGCGATAATCCCCAGTATAAGTATCTAAATAATAGGTCAGTTTCCGAGTATTAAACTTTAAATAAACTGGAGTCTGCATCGGCACCGGAGTTAAATCGCTGGGTAGGGGATACTCAAAGGTGGTTAAATAGTCTCTCAAAGTCGTCAAAGCCTGTTCAACCGAGTCGGCGCAAATCCCTATATTTTGATATTCTGAAGCATTCACCACTAAAAGCAATGCTTGGGCAATTTGTTGGCGATCGCCTGCTGTTGTTACGGTGAGAGAATCCGTGCAACTTAAGGTTTTTAAGAGTTTCAGGGCGCTATCTAAACTTAAGTTTTGGGAGTTTTGAACAGACATAATTCAATAAAAGTGAATAATCTAAATTAGCTAACAATTATTTAAAGCCATTGCATCCGCTTAAAATGCTAAATTTCGTAAAGCAAGTTGAGCCTCCCGACGCAAGCGAGCCGCCATTCTAAAAAGTTCTTTCCCAGTGTGCAGGTAATGTTCGTCGTAGTTGAGCGTAAACCAATTTAACTCCTCAATCCCATCGCTCACATGATTTAAGCAATAGTAAAGATGGGCGGCGACGCTAGCAATACTCCCCGGATTAGGGACAGAACTAAAAGCGGCTTGGGCATCTGCTAAAAATTGACGGCATTGTTCTAAATAAGATTGAAAATCTTCAATCAACTCATCATCAAACGGATCGGCCGCCAACTCATCAATTTGCTCGTCTAGCGAACTGAGAATTGAATTTAACGAACGATTCACAGGCGTATAGACATAAGATAGCCAAAGCTTAAGCTGTTCGTCCGTATCGTGACCCGCCGCCGCCCGTTGATAGCGAGATCGGGGGGACGCCACTGTAGTTTTCTTGACTTGTCGATCCACCCGCCGCAATTTTTGATCGTAAGTTCGGCGTCGTTGCGGATCGCTGAGAACTTCATAAGCTGCATTCACTTGCACAATGCGATCGCGATCGGCCGTTGCAGATTGCGTATCGGGATGAAACCGTTTAGCCAGCCGCCGATAGGCTTGTTTAATTTCTGCTTGCGTTGCCGTTGGGCTAACTTCTAGGATGTGGTAAGGATTCGACTCATTCATCTCTCAATTTTAAAAGATTCAGGGCCTAAAAGAGGCGTTTTCGCTGCTTCTAGACCCTCAAATCTCCTCAATTTATCCTAGTTTGAACCCGCCTGGGCTGTTACCATCAATTCGGGGTCTTGAAATAGAGGCGTACTCAGGTAGCGTTCGCCAAAACTGGGCTGAACCACCACAATTAAGCGTCCCTCATTTTCCGGGCGCTTACCCACTTGAATCGCCGCATATAAAGCCGCACCCGTGGAAATTCCCGACAGCAAGCCTTCCTCGCGGGCTAAACGACGCCCATAGGCGATCGCATCATCATCCGAAACCGTAATCACTTCATCAATAATGTCCGTGTTAAGCACCTCTGGCACAAAACCCGCCCCAATCCCTTGAATTTTATGGGGGCCCGGATTTCCACCCGATAACACGGGACTATTAACGGGTTCCACTGCGATCGCCTTAAACTCCGGTTTGCGCGACTTTAGAACCTCTGCCACCCCTGTAATCGTACCGCCCGTTCCCACTCCAGAAATCAGAAAATCCACTTCTCCATCCGTATCGTCCCAAATTTCCTGGGCCGTTGTTTCCCGGTGAATGTCTGGGTTCGCAGGGTTGCGGAACTGTTGCAAAATATAGGCATCCGGCGTATTGGCCAGCAAATCCAACGCCCGACGAATGCAACCATTCATCCCTTCAATACCAGGGGTTAAGACTAATTCTGCCCCATAAGCCCGTAACATCGCCCGTCGTTCGGAACTCATGGTATCGGGCATCAGCAAGACCAAACGATAGCCCCTAGCGGCTGCTACCATCGCCAGTGCAATTCCGGTATTCCCAGAAGTCGGTTCAATTAAGGTGGTTTTACCGGGGGTAATCAGGCCCTCTCGTTCGGCCGCATTAATCATATTCACCCCAATCCGATCCTTCACCGAAGCAGCCGGGTTCATGCTTTCTAGCTTCATGACAATTCTTGCCACGCAGCCTTCCGCCTGGGGAATGCGGTTCAGTTGCACTAAAGGGGTATGACCGACTAACTCCGTAACATCGTTAGCAATTTTCATGATCGCAAATTGAAAATAGAGGGTTGTCAATTGAGCAGTTCTAGACTGAGATTTACGGTAAATTCAGCTAGATGTAATACATAATGTCTAAGCGCTGCAAGGATTCGCGTTTTTCTGCTAAATCTTGTAAGGTATACCTTTGCAACACATCTTCAGCGGCTTGGCGCGCTTCGTGCCAAATCTCTTCAATCAGGTTGCTTGACAGGGATTTCAACGTTGAGTTTTCTTTGGCCGCTTTGGCTTCCAACCCTTCCAAACAGTTAACCACTTCTAGGAGGGTAATTTTCCACGGTTCGCGAGCTAATAAATAGCCGCCTTTTGCGCCGCGCTGACTCCGCACTAAACCCGCCCGCCGGATGGTGGCCAGGAGTTGTTCTAGATAGCGGTCAGGAATATTTTGTTGAGCCGCAATTTGCCGAATTTGCAATGGCTCTCCACTGCTGTAATGCGCGGCTAATTCTAAAAGGGCAAGAATTGCGTATTCGCTTTTGCAGGAAAGTTCCACAGGTCAAACCTAAAAAAGAGGTGCAACGCCGATATCTGGATAAAAGAGCGATCGCGCTTTCCTCCAGTTTGGTATCGTTTGCATCTTCTTAGTATACCCCGGTTCTCCACTGGAGTTTGATGGTTTTCCCTGAGAAAAACAAAAAAACCTCACATTTCGTGAGGTTTTGCAGATTCAGCTCTGGTTTTTACCAGAAAGAGATAGACAATGCGATCGCCTCAACCTAGAAGCTGAAGGTAGTCCGCAGAGTTCCGACATAAATATTGTCGTTTCTGTCATTGTGTTCGGGGTTGAACAGCACAATTACGCCAGGAGTAATCGAGATATTATTGGAAACGCGGAAGCGATAGAAACCTTCCAGGTGATATCCCGTATCGCGGTCTCTGTTGGGGCCGCTGGTTGCTTTCGGAGGCATCCCAAACACAACGCCGCCCAAGTTGCCGCGAGCGCCCAAATCGGGGAAGAGGACAGAACCCGCCCAAGTCCAGACATCAGCACTGCGGCTGCCGCCTGTTTCGCGTTCTGTATCAAACCAACCGCCCCAGCCGCCGAGAACGAGGCGACGACCCAGGTTAATTTGACCTTCAACGCCGTAGACGTTAGCAGAAGTCGCCACTGCACCAAAAGGACGAATGGCATTGATGCTGCCCGTGCTACCCGTCAGGTTGACATCTTCACCCGGCATATAAGCGCGAGCGTAGCTTAAGCCAATCCCAAAGGTATTTCCGGTGTAGCTAAGTTGAGCGCGAGCTTGATACGCGCCATTAAACAAGCCATCTTTCGGTAAGGGGCTGTTGCCATCATCCGTCAGGTAAGAAACAGCCAGGTTTAACCGAGGGCTAAAGTTGATGGATAAACCTCCACCAATGCCATCGGGTAGGCGGGAAACGGGGTTGCGCTGACCGAAGCGGGAGATAGAACCTTGACCGCTGCTGTTGAGCAAGGTGGGGAAAGTCGGCGCAACATCATCCGCCGCTAAACCTGTGGTACCAATCCAACCCGTAATCGCGTTACCAATCGGGAAGCGATAGGTTAAAACATCCAACTCAAAATCATTACCAGTGTTGGTGTCAAAACCGAGGCGAGCCATGTTAGTGCCCGTTGCACCTGTGAAGGAGATATGATTACCCGCTTGCAAACGAGTTCTCAGGCGGTCTCTGCCGGTGAAGCTGGTGTCAAAGTTGAGGCGAGCGCGTCCAGCCAAAACCACGTTGTCATCAATATCAACGTTTTGGTTGGCTTTTTCATCCCCAAAGGCACCGCTTAAGCCAAAAATGACTTCCCCTCTCAACTTGGTGGTGGTGGAGAATTGGTTGGCTTCAAGTTCGGCAGTCCGAGCTTCTAGAGCATCTACGCGACCGCGTAAGGTTGCCAGTTCAGCCGCAAATTCTTCTTGCAGGCGTTGCAGCACTAACAAATCTTCGCGAGTCAGAATATTTTGGGTTGCTGCCGCAATCAATTCGTTGATCCGGTCTAAGCAAGCGTTTAAACCTGCTGCAAACTCAAAACGGGTTAAAGCTCGGTTGCCTCGGTAGGTGCCATCGGGATAACCCGCAATACAACCGTAGCGCTCAACCAAAGATTGCAGAGCTTGGAAAGCCCAATCAGTGGGTTGAACGTCGCGCAACTGAGAAATGGAGGTGACTTGACCCATTGAGTCAAGACCAACCACGGGTTCGCTGTAACGCTCAATTTGATCAAGATTCGCGTTCGGAGCGGCTTGAGCAACCGTCAGGGGTGCAGCTAAGATTTCCTGTACGAGGTTAGCGTCTGTAGTGTCAGCCTGAACGGGAGCGACGAGATCGGCTGCGGCGATCGCAGGAATCGCTTCAGCAGCAACGTCTAAATTCTGAGTTTCCGGAGTCAAAGAAAAAGTACCGGATTCCAGCAATGTTGCGCTGGCATTTGCGCTGGCGGCTCCTAAAAGCGCCATACCCAGAAATGCTGGGGTTACTAATAACGACTTAAACAAAAGTTTTGACTTCATCTCACTCTGTCCTCACACCTTACAGACCATATTATGATCCAACATGGATTTTACCATCTTAGGCTGAAAATTCCCTGTTGGGTAGAATACATCTATCATCTTGTTCAGAGTTTGATCTGAGCTTTACCTAATGTACAATCTTGCGACTTTTTCTTGAGCTTTATCCTACTATAAACTCATTGAAAGCAGAAAGGAAATCTTACGATTTCGCTCTCTGCTTTTGAGTTGTTTAGCGCCTAACTCTTGTTCGTTTCTTCTAATAAATTAGAAGGTGAACGTTGTTCTCAAGGTGCCAATAAAGATATCGTCCTCGTTTAAATTGCCTTGAGCGGCATTTCTCAACCAGATTACCCCTGGCGTCACCGAGATATTGTCAGACACTTTGAACTTGTAGAAACCTTCAATGTGTAAAGGTAACTCATTGTTGACTCTACCTAAGCGGTTCACGCCACCCAGATAAGGAGGAACGCCCGCTACAATCCCTAGAAGGTTGCCGCGTCTGCCAAAGTCAGGGAAAGCTAAGTTGATTGCATAGTTCCAAACTTGACCGTCAGCACCACCCGTTAGACCGAGAGTGTCTAGATCGAGAAGGCGGACGTGCGTGTAGCCAAACCAGCCCGAAATGGCAAAGCGAGGGCTAAATTGGAAGGATGCTTGGGCACCGTAGGAATTGGTTATGGCAGGACCTACATCGCTGATGGCAGAAACGATGGGCGTACCGACGATAGCGGTACCGCCGCCGTTATCAAAGATAGCGTTGCCTTGATTGTGGTAGCCGTGGACGTAGGTAAAGCCGACGGATACGCCGTTGGTTGGTGCAAAGGTTAACTGAGCCAGGGCAGCATAATCGCCATTAAACAAGCCTGTATCTTGACCTGGGTTATTTCCTTGATCGGCTAAGTAGCCCAAGGTTAAGTTAACGGGGCCGAGACCGACGGGGAAGCGAATGCGACCTAAGTTAATATTGGCTCCAATCCCTTGACCTCCCCCAATCCGATATAACGGACTGCGTTGACCGAGGGTAGACAGCGAACCGCTACCGCCATCAAAGTCTTCTAGGTAGGGGTTTAAGGTGGGGGTGAAGTCATCAAAGACGCCCGCGTTGGCTGCAACTGCAACTTTGATGTTGTTGGTCAAGTTGAAGAAGTAAGCCAGGGTATCTAACTGAAAGTTATTGTCAGTGTTGCCAACATTAAATGTTTGCAGACCTGAAGCTGGCTGGAAGCTAAAGGGAGTGGCATTACCCGCTTGGAGGCGAGTAATTAAGAGGTCTCGACCTGTGAAACTGGTGTTGAAGTTCAGGCGAACCCGACCTTGAAGGACGGTGTTATCGTTGCCCGATCCCGGATAGTCACCAAAGGCATCGGTGACAGCGAAGATGGCTTCACCCGTTAGCTTGGTGGTGGTAGAGAATTGGTTGGCTTCGAGTTCGGCTGTACGAGCTTCAAGCGCGTCAACGCGACCCCGTAATGTAGCCAGTTCAGCCGCAAATTCTTCTTGCAGGCGTTGCAGCACTAACAGGTCTTCGCGGGTGAGAATGTTAGCGGTTGCTGCTGCGATCAGTTCGTTGATCCGGTCTAAGCAGGCGTTTAAACCAGCGGCAAATTCAAAACGGGTCATGGCCCGGTTGCCGCGATAGGTTCCGTCTGGATAACCTGCGATACAACCGTAGCGTTCAACCAAAGATTGTAGGGCTTGGAAAGCCCAGTCGGTGGGTTGAACGTCGCGCAACTGGGAAATGGAGGTGACTTGTCCGGCACTCCGGGTCGAACGTCCCTCATTGCCATATTGCATGAGTTGGTCTAAGGACGTTGTGTTGCTCTGCACTGGCTGAGTTTGCTGGGCCAGTAAGTTGGGAGCCGCCGGGAGTTCAACTGCTGGCGCTTCCACTTTGTCTAGAGCTTTGGTTTGTGCCCCTAGGCTTTCCACCTTTTGAGATAGGCTAGAGAAGGACTCTGGGTTGACAGAGGCTTCGCTAAAGGAAAATTCTGGAGCTGTCGTAGAAAAAGTTAGTTCTTCGCTCTCTAGAATGGCTGCGCCTGCTGTTTCTAAGCTTTGAGCAACATTTTCTTCCAGAGAGATAACGCTTTCAGAGGCGATCGCTGCGGCTGAGGCAGCAAGGGTAGCCCCTAAAATAGCGGGACTGACCGCTAAGAGGTTCCACAGGGTTTTCGTCATATGCTCGTTCTCCTCACACCTTATATAGAACGAAGGGTTGGCTCTGTTTTTCGGTAGAGCTTGGATCGCTGCGATCGACAGCTTGCAGAAACTACAAGGGCGATCGCGCTTTTTAACCTTACGCAGTATACCCGATCCATATAGCAAGCAGGTTGACTTTAAGATAAGGACTTTCCTAGGGTCGTTTGCTTGAGGATTGGTTGCCAGCGAACTCTCGCTTTTTAGAGATTTAAAGACCTCACTGCCAGAATCATAGCAAACCTATTAACCCAAGATTAACTTCTCTGTTCAATAACAGCGTAAAAAATTTCTGATATTTCAGAGGGGAACCTATAGGTTGCTGAACCCGTCTTCTAACCGATTTGGTCTAGCACTTGAGCTAGAGAAAAATCTTTTTCTGTTAGCCCGCCTGCATCGTGGGTTGTTAAGGAAAGGATAACTTTGTTATAGGAAATTTCGATATCCGGATGGTGGCCAGCTGCTTCTGCGGGTTCTACGAGTTGATTGACAAATGCGATCGCTTCTACGAAATCTTTAAACTGACGCGTCTGTTGCAGTTGGCGATCGCTAACGCTCCAACCGGGGAGTTGGCTGGCTTTGGCTGCAATTTCTGAAGTGCTAAGTAACTGTGCCATCGCGAGATTGTCCTGAACGAGTTGATAGTCCCTTTAAAAAGCTATCCGCTCTCACCCAATCAGACAACAGTTAAGGTTGGCTGGCTTGTGTGAGAGCGGTCTAGTGGGTCTTCAAGTTGAAACCTGACTGCCGGAAGGAACTCCAAGACAGTTGCAGTCCTCGTAGAGAACGGGGTTCTCTATCGGATTTAAGCTGACATTTTTAGAGAACAGCCCCGGCGCGCAGCCGATTTAAACCAACTTGAGGACCCATGCGTTTACTACTATCTGTCATGGGCATCACCTCCTATTTCCCTAAACGGTTCTAAATTTCTGAATGTCAGAGTCTTTTGACTCCGGGCGGTTGACGCCTACGGCTACGATAACACACAAATTCAACAAAAAACACGCACTTGTCGCCGCGATCGCCAAATTTTTCCGATTGATTCGTTCAAAAGACCGAAGCGCTTAGGAATTTTGCCCGGTAGGATTGGAAAAATATCTATCGCCCAACTCCGTTCGCCGCGATCGCAGCAAGCCAAACCCATGAGTCAATGGTTGCCGAAACTCCTCAAATTCCTTCCCTTTGGGCTAGTGGCTCTAGGGATTGCCCTCGCCTTCCCCTACATCGAAACCGAACTCCAAGGTCTATACGATGCCCTAGATACCACTTGGCAATTTACCCTAAACCTAATGGCAATGGGACTGATTGCCTTAATCGTTGCGGGTTTGCTCATTCCCCTAGAAACCCTCGGCTGGTGGGCTGGGTGGTACGGCGATCCCTTAGAAACCCAACTCGATCCGGGTACCCTCGTCAAACCGTTACCCCCAGAACAGCAAGTGAGCCGCTATGTCATCTACCTAGACGGCATTGCCCAGAGTAAATTTCAGTACCTCCCAGAAGCCGAAAACTTTCTCACCACCCTCGAATCCGTCCTTCCAGACGACATCTTAATCGTTAAAGGCTTAATGCCCTACTCGCCCGTCAACCGACCCCTCACTGAAGAGCGTTTCCTCAGCTTTTTTTGGCGACTCGCGACGAAGTTTCAAGGATCGGAGTCCCTGGGCTTCCTGGGCTTCTTAGGCAGTTTAACCATTCAACTGCGAAATATGATCGTCGTCGCGATTTCGGCCGATCGGCGCTACGGGCCGATTTACAATCGCGGTACCGCTCAGGTGATGTATAACAGCCTGATTAACCACGGCTACGAACCCGACAGCGGCATTCCCATTACCCTCGTGGGCTATAGCGGGGGGGCGCAAATTTCCCTAGCAGCAGCCCCTTATCTCAGACAAACCTTAAAAGCGCCCATCGAAGTAATTTCCATTGCCGGGGTATTTAGCGGCAATCAGAATGCTCTTCAACTCGAACATTTCCATCATTTTGTCGGCGATAAAGATGTCCTAGAACGCCTAGGGGCCATTTTATTTCCCAAGCGCTGGGCGATCGCCTTTTTATCCTACTGGAATCGCGCCAAACGACGCGGCAAAATCTCCATTAACTCCCTAGGCGAAGTCGGCCACAACGATGCAGGCGGGCCGTTTGACGACCAGCAACAGCTTGCAGATGGTCGCAGCTTTCTACAACAAACCGTTGAGGCTGTCGCCAATATTATCCTCGGTAACATCACCCCCGCCGAACCCCTCGCCTCTCATCAGCCCAGCAACTACGAACGCTATCAACAAGCTCCCTTTAACCAGCCCAGTTATTATCCCATCGAGCAAAACCTCGATCCTCAACTGTATCGACCCATTGGGACTTGGATGGGGCGTTTAATCCTACCCTCGCCCAAACGTCGCCGCCGCGCCAAAGGCGTGCTGATGGAGTTGTATTGCGCCGAACCTGCCTATCAAGAATGGGTGGGACAAAAGGTGCGAGTTCAGTTTGCGCGCGATTCTGCCCGGATTAAAGACTATGTGCGAGCCGTTACCAAAGATGTTTATCTCAGCGAAGAAGCCAAATACAGCCAATCTCAAGGAGCGATCCATCCCGAACGCCTCAACCGCTGGCAGCAAGTCAATCCTTTAGAATCCTTGGCGGGTAGCCGAAAACGCGATGACATGGTGGTGTTGCTGCGCGAGGTGCGGGTCAAAAGTACATCGCCGCTGACCTTAGAGATTGCACGAGATCCGATCCAGATCGCAGGACGATTTTATGCCCTCGTGCAAATTCTGCATCCTGTGGGCGATCGCGGCGAACTCTTCTGTGTGGTTCATTTTAATCGCCAATCTCGCCAATTTGACGGCCCCAAAGAATTGGTGCGCTTTCCAGAAGTGATTGCCAACCGCGAGGGCATCTACCCATCGACAACGCAAGGAATCGAGCGATCGCCCCAGAATCCAATGGGATGGTACATCTACGGGGCGCAAGATCGTTCGGGAACCTTTGTGGTGAGCGCGATCGCCCCTCGTTCTCTGTTCCGGCTGCAACCCGATCGGATCGTGAGCGGGGAAAGCGCCTGTCGGGAGTATCTGACCCATCAAACTTGGGAATTACTCGAAAAAGGCACCAGTAATTCCGTGCTGCTGTGTCCTTATCCCTCCCGCTACGCTCAAAGCGATCGCCCCCAGTTGCAAGAACTGCCCAAAATTGCCCAACATGAAGTCTTGCGAGAAGCCGTTCGCACCTCCACCGTCAGCAATCTCAACGTCCCCGCCTCCACCTTAATCAACCAGTGGCAGCAAGGCGATCGCGCTTTAGTCTTGCACGTCTATGGCGGCATCGGCGGTCAAAAACGCGAATCTGCGGCAAAAACCCCGATCTTCTTCGGTCATTTTGCCTACGGCGTTGCCCAAGTGGTTTGGGAACCCTTAGCCGAAGAACTGCGCTTTGAAATCGATTATCTGCAAGTGTATACCCACAACGTCGATGGGATTATTGCCGGAACCTTAGCTTGGAATCGTTTTATCGGCGATCGCCAATGGGGTTGGCTGGGAACGCGTCCTGTCTGCGATCTGTTGGTAAAACTCGATGCTTTTACCGACGCCTATCAAGTGGGTGACATTGCGCGATCGCCCCTCGATATTTTCCTCGACCAACTTGAAGTCATGACCGCCCGTTACCGCATTGGCGACGGTACCGGAGGCACCTACGTCGGCCCGGCGCATAACTGCGCCCAAGACTCCAATCAAGCCCTATACGCCGCCATTCGCCAAATTCAGAAAGGCATTGACAACTATCCCGAAATTGCCCAAAAAATTCGCCAAGACCCCCAACAAGGCGAGCGATTTGAGCAACTGATCGCATTAGGAAAAGGGATTAAACGCGAACTTCTCCCCTTTGGGGCCGCCCGCGCCGACTGGCGAGAAAATTCTAGCCAACTGGGAATTAGCCCAGAAGAAGATGCCATTTCTAGCCTGTTAGTGGGATTAATGAGTTGGCGGAGTTTATTTCCCCGCAAAGCTAGCGAAACCGTTGCCAAAGAATTTCTCTATCAAGGAGCTTTAATTTGGGTACTGCGAACGAACCAAGTTGGCGGCTACGATCCAGACATTGAACCTCTTGCTCCTACACCCATCGGTTAATTTTCTGACGGATTGCTATGGCAAACACAATTGCTTTAATTGCTCATGACTCGAAAAAAGACGAAATCGTTGATTTCGTTAAAGCCCATGCTCCCCTTCTAGGGCGCTATCTGTTAATCGCCACAGGTACCACGGGAGAACGCCTCCAAGCTGAAACCGGGCTAAAGATCGAACGCTTGCTTTCAGGTCCTTTAGGGGGAGACGCTCAAATTGCCGCCCGCGTCGCTGTCGGGGAAGTTGCGGCGGTCATCTTTTTAGTCGATCCGCTTTATGCCCAACCGCACGAACCGGATATTCAAGCCCTACTGCGGATTTGCAACGTGCATAACGTCCCTTTGGCGACGAATTTAGCCACCGCAGAAGCGATCGCCACCCGGTTAGCAAAAACCCTAGTCGCTCACCTCATCTTTAACCCAGTCTCCGGTCAAGGCAATTCCACAGAAGACTTAAACTTAATCCGTCAACTCCTCGAACCCCATCTAGATTTATTCATCCATCAGACAACGCCCAATACAGAACCGCAGGACTTGGCAAAACAAGCCTTAGCAGCCGATGCCGATCTGGTGATTGCCTCTGGAGGAGATGGGACTGTATCAGCAGTTGCCGGGGCGCTGATCGGCACAGGCGTTCCTTTAGGGATTATTCCCAGAGGAACGGCGAATGCTTTTGCAATTACCCTAGGACTGCCTCGGTTTATGCCCATTCGCAATGCCTGTCAGACGATTCTGGGCGGACACACGCGCACCATTGACGCCGCTCAGTGTAACGGGATGCCGATGGTGTTACTGGCAGGGATGGGTTATGAAGCCGTCGCGGTTGAATTGGCCAATCGGGAATTTAAAGACCAGTGGGGAGCGTTTGGTTATTTTGTAGCGGGCTGGCAAGCCATTGATGAGGGCGAGCTATTTGATACAGAAATTTCCCTTGGGGGGGATGTGTATGATTTTCAGGCTCATGCCATTACGATCGCCAATGCCGCACCTCCCACTTCTGTACTCGCACAGGGGGCAGGGGAGGTGATTTTTGATGATGGTTTATTGGATGTAACGATCGCCACGGCTCAAACGAAGTTGCAGGGCGTCACCACCATGTTAAAGATGTTTGGAGCGGCTTTAACGCGCACGAACGTTGAGCAGCAAAATGTGGTTCATTTTCGCGCCAAACACATCAAAGTGACGGCAACGCCCCCGCAAAAGGTGGTGGTGGATGGCGAAGTGATTGGCACAACCGCAATGGAGGTGGAATGTATCCCTAGGGGACTGACGGTGGTGGTGCCGCAGGCCCAACGCCCGGATGCGAACAAGCCGCTAGAAACCTAGGTTTTCGGGATACCTTGAACGGTGAGTACCGAACAGGGGGCATGATGCAACACGTAGTTGCTGACACTGCCTAGGAAGAGTTCGGTTAAGCCAGCTCTGCCGCGTCGCCCAATGACGATTAAGTCCGCTTTCCAGGTACGGGCTAGGGTACAAATGGTCTGTCCGGGGTTGCCTAGCGCTTGGCTGAATTCTGTGGCAATTCCGGCTGAGGTGGCTTGGGCGGTGAGTGCATTCAGGAGGGTTAAGCCGTCTTTTTCTAAGGCTTCCCATTGTTGAAAGTGCGCTTTGATCGCTTCGGATTTGAGGGGCGTGTAAACGCTGTCAATGGGAAAGATGGCGTTGGGATAACTTTCTTCCATTGGCGAGAGGACATGGACGAGCATGAGCTGTCCGGATAAGGCTTGGGCGAGGGCGATCGCTTCTTTAAAGGCCTGCTGGCTGGTTTCTGAACGATCGACGGCAACAATGATTCTGTTCATAACAGCACCTTAAGAATGTCTCTAGGTGTGAAGCGAACGCCATAATAGAAGGGAAGCAGTCTGAGTAAGCTTTATGATTATTTTTACTCCTGTTGCAATTCGTCCAGTGGCTGCAAGCGTGGTGTTCGGTCTAGCTCTAGCGTTTGGGGTGAGGGTTTCGCCTAGCTCGGCTCAGTTTAGACGCGATCGCCCTGATTTTTTTGAGCGCGGCCAAGAACAGCTACAGCAGGAAATTGACCGCTTGCAAACTCAGCCGATAGACCCTGCTAATGGCGTTTTATCGGTGGAAGCGGGTGCCGTACAATGGCAGCCTACGCTTCTAGAGGAGGCGGGTATCTCGATCTTACTGCCTGCTGGGGAACAGAGCCAGCAACGGCAAACCTTAGAAACAATTCAAGGGGCCATCGAGTTTCAACTGTTGAGCGTCCAAGCGGGGAATTCGCGCTATCTTACGGGTTATGCTTTAAATCTATCGCCGACTCAGGTTCAAGACCCTGCCCAATTATTGGCGGCGGCGGGTGCGGCGATCGAGAGCGATCCGGCGGTGACGCGATTGAGCGATCGCGCGATCGCGTTAGGAACTTATCCCGGTCGAGAGTTATTCTTAACCAGCCAAAATCGCCAACTCGTCGTGCGGCTCTATGTGGTGGGGCAACGGATGTATCTGTTGAGTGCAACTCAACCCCTAGGCACTCCATCGCTAACCGCAGCCACGGTGCAATTTTTCGAGTCGTTCCAATTGCTCAACTAATTTTTTGAGGGGATTTGCTTTTTCCTAAAAGCCCGTGCTAGGATGGCAAAGCCACGGACGTATAGCTCAGTTGGTTAGAGCGCTACGTTGACATCGTAGAGGTCACTGGTTCGAGTCCAGTTACGTCCATTTTGCTTGTCAAACAAATACCAGTCAAGCTGCTAACAGAAGGGATTGCTCCTACGGGCTTATCGTTGGATACTAAGCTCAGACTCCCCGCTCGCGGGAGATTTGGTTTGCCTTTGAGTCGGTTTCTGAGGCAATTGGTAATATTGATTTCATGCAAGTGAGGTTAAGTTGAACGCATCACCGGAGCAACACCCAACCGCAGCACCGCAAACCTGGAGTCAGCGATTTGAAACAGCACTTCATCCAGCGATCGCGCGATTTAATGCCAGCATTAGCTTCGATATTGAATTAATTGAATACGATCTTAGCGGCTCGGTCGCCCATGCCAAAATGTTAGGTCACACAGGCATTATCTCTGCGGAGGAAACCGAACAATTGGTCAGCGGTTTAGAGCGCATTCGCTCTGAATATCGCCAAGGCTTATTTAAACCGGGAACCGATGCGGAGGATATCCATTTTGCGGTAGAACGGCGACTGACGCAAATTGCGGGCGATGTGGGTAAGAAATTGCACACGGCGCGATCGCGCAACGATCAAGTCGGTACGGATACGCGGCTGTATCTGCGCGAGCAAATTCAGCAAATTCGCGAGCAGTTACGCCAATACCAGCACACTTTACTGACCCTAGCCCAAGCTAACCAGGATACTCTGATTCCGGGTTATACGCACCTCCAACGCGCTCAACCGCTGTGTTTGGCTCATCACCTGCTCGCCTATTTTGAAATGGCACAGCGCGACTGGGAACGCCTAGGGGAAGTCTATCAACGGGTGAATATCTCTCCCTTGGGGTGCGGTGCGTTAGCGGGAACCCCTTTCCCGATCGATCGCCATTACACGGCTGAATTACTGGGGTTTGATGAGGTTTATCGCAATAGCTTGGACGGGGTGAGCGATCGCGATTTTGCCATTGAGTTTCTGTGTAGCGCCAGTCTGATCTTAGTCCACCTCTCGCGCCTGTCTGAGGAGATTATTCTGTGGGCTTCAGAAGAGTTTGGCTTTATTACGCTTAAAGATAGCTGCTCGACTGGCTCTAGCATTATGCCCCAAAAGAAGAACCCCGACGTTCCTGAGCTGGTACGCGGTAAAACCGGACGGGTATTCGGTCATTTGCAAGCCATGCTGGTGTTAATGAAGGGGTTGCCGCTGGCCTACAATAAAGACTTGCAAGAAGATAAAGAAGCCCTATTTGATGCGGTGAAAACGGTCAAAGGTTGTCTAGAAGCCATGACCATTCTCTTAGCCGAAGGGATTGAGTTCCGCAAGCCTCGCCTAGAAGCTGCCGTCGCCTCTGACTTTTCTAATGCTACCGATGTTGCCGATTATCTAGCCACCAAGGGCGTACCGTTCCGGGAAGCCTATAATTTGGTTGGAAAGGTGGTGAAAACCTGCCTGAGTGCCGATAAGTTGTTAAAAGACTTGAGCCTGGAAGAGTGGAAAGCGATCCATCCTGCCTTTGAATCGGATATTTATCAGGCGATCGCACCTCGACAGGTAGTGGCGGCGCGCAACAGCTACGGCGGAACCGGATTTGAGCAGGTTAAACGCGCGATCGCTCAAGCACAAGAGCGGCTGAATTCATCCGATTAAAATTAAAAAAACTCAGCTCGCTTGAGGCGAGCAGTTTCCCACTCTGCTTGACTGAGCAGCCGGAAGCGGAATTGTCAATTAAGCAGAGAGGAAACGATGAGTACCGATCGCTAGCAAAGATTTTAAATTCTCAGTTGCCGATCGGGAGACTCAATCCCGACTTGCCAGATACTAGATAGCAAATACTTCGCCAATGGCTAGTAACATTCGGAAAGGGAAGGGTAAGTCTGTTGGCTTAAAGAAGTTGCAAACGCTTTAAGACTCAGACGTTGTCATTTCCTCTCCTTCTTCCTCTGACTCTGTTGGCTTCACATACCGCCGCCTGGTAAAGCGACTTGAACTTTTCCGTTTGCGAAACTTGCGAGCGTATGCCAGATTTCGCTGCGCCTTCTCTTTCTTGGGGTTACGGCGCTTCGCCATGTTCACCTCATTGATTCACAACAAAAACAGTGCCGAGTCCTAACCGTAGCAACACTGACGTGCAAATGTTGCCCAGTCGGAGGCACCATCTTAACATCTATTGTGGCATACTGTTCCTTTTTCCTGAGCGAAAGTTGACAATCAGCCCATGCGCTTGAGGAGAGCTTTTTTGCAATACTAATAATCTATGCTCTCTATCCTTCCTGTGGTGAAATGTCCCTGCAAGTCGGCGATTTAGCCCCCAACTTTAGCCTCTGTGATGCCCAAGCTCAGGAGGTAGAACTTGCCCAACTGAGAGGTCATTGGGTGGTTCTCTACTTTTATCCGCGCGATCTAACGCCCGGTTGTACCAAAGAGGCTTGCGGATTTCGCGATACCTACAGCCAGTATCAAGCGCGTCAATGGATTGTTTTAGGGATCAGTGCAGATGAAGCGCAAACCCATGCTAAATTTGCCACTAAGCACCAATTACCGTTTCCGCTGTTGTGCGATCGCGAAGCCCAAGTCGCTGCGGCTTACGGATGCTATGGGTTAAAAAAGTTTATGGGTAAAGAATTTAT
Organism: Geitlerinema calcuttense NRMC-F 0142; assembly: GCF_030285425.1. Classification (NCBI taxonomy): domain Bacteria; kingdom Bacillati; phylum Cyanobacteriota; class Cyanophyceae; order Geitlerinematales; family Geitlerinemataceae; genus Geitlerinema; species Geitlerinema calcuttense. Next base: position 32,491 of record NZ_JASVEJ010000009.1, read on the forward strand.
GGGGATTCATCGCACCACCTTCATCATCAATCCCGAAGGCAAAATCGCACGCATCTACCGCAAAATGAAGCCTGAACTTCATGCAGGCGAAATTCTTCAAGATTTTCCAGTTGAACCGTAATAGTCCCTTGGAGAGAAACCTGGCGTATGCGTCGGTTATGGCACATTTTTCAAACTGTTTTAGGTCTTATTTTCCGCCATCCTTTGACGGGAACTAGCATTATTTCTCGCCTTCCGGACGGTCGAATTGTTCTGGTTCGGCGACGCGACAATGGTTTATGGTCGATTCCGGGAGGACTGGTGGATTGGGGAGAAGATATCCCCACTGCGGTTCGGCGCGAATTAGCAGAAGAAACGGGCCTAGAACTGGTCAAAATTAGTCGTTTAGTGGGCGTTTATTCGGCTCCCGATCGCGATCCGAGGCTGCATTCCATTTGCGTGGTGGTTGAAGCCCAAGTCAACGGTCAAATGCAGGTGAAAGACGAGTTAGAAATTTCTGAGGTGCAAGCGTTTGAACTAACGTCGCTCCCAGATGGTAAGCTCTCTCATGACCACAATCAGCAGCTTCAAGACTATCTTAACGGTTTAACTACGCTGGCTTAGGCGGCGCTCGGTTTGGTTCGCAACTCCCCATGTTTCATCTACCCACCTGAAATCCTGATGACAATACAGCTACGCCATTCTCGAATTCGGCTGACTCAAGGGAGAATTTTTTGGCATGAAGTAGGTCAGGGGCCTGTATTAGTATTTCTTCATGGTTCTTGGACAGATAGCTCCCAATGGTTGCCCATTCTGGAACGTTTAGGGGAAGAGTATCATTGCTGCGCGCTGGACTTGTTGGGGTTTGGCGAATCGGAAGCGGAATCGGTGCATTACTCGATTGAGTTAGAAACGGAATGTTTGGCAGAATATCTAGAGGCGTTGCGACTCTCTGAAGTTTATTTAATCGGTCATTCGATTGGCGCTTGGATTGCGGCCAATTTTGCGATTAAGTATCCCGAACGGGTTCGGGGATTGGTTTTGCTCGCACCGGAAGGGGTGGAAGCACCGGGTTTAACGCGCCGGTGGTGGAAGGAGTCGTGGTTAATGGGTAAACCGCCTGTGGGTTATTGGTTGATGCGATCGCTTCTACCCATTGCGAAATTACTGGGTAAATCTGGCGCAATTGAGGAAAATTTGAAGCTACGCCAAAAACTGATCCAATCTCCGGCGGCGTGTCAGTTACTCTTTGGGCGGCGCAAAAGCGAAATTCAAGCCGAATATTTGAACGAACGTTTGGGTTGGTTAACGTTACCGATCCTATTGCTGCAAGCGGATCGCGATGCTTCCGAGGTGGCTCAACTCAGTCAAACCTATGGACGCTTAATCAAAAAATGCAACTGCGATCGCTCCCTCCCGGCAGCTTGGATTGGCCGCAGGATTTTCCGGAAGCGATCGCCCAATATATCCGCGAGTTTGTCACTCAAGCGGGGGGACGCGAAACGCCTTATTGAGAAATGGGAAGTTGAGCGAGTGCAACGCTACGAATGCCCCAAAAGATCAGGTGCGGATCGGGTTGGACAATGGCCGCAACTTCCGGCGCTTTGGCTTGCAGGTAATTGAGCAGCGAGGTGCTATCCCCTCCCGTCATGGCGATCGCGCTGTCGGGAAATTTGGTCCGCCAAGCTCCAATAAAGTCTTGAATGCCCGCCACCATTGTATACACAATCCCGCTTTCTACGGCATCGGCAGTATTGAGCGCCCAGCGGGGCGGTAGCGTCGAATCCGAGCGGGCTTCCACAATCGGTAAGGCGGCGGTATGTTCGACTAAAGCGTGCAATTGCAGCCCTAAGCCCGGTAAAATCGCGCCCCCGACTAAATGGCGATCGCCATCCGCCCCCGTGAGCGTTAAAGCAGTTCCAGCATCAAGCACCAGAACCGGCCATCCCAACTGGTTGCCCGCCCCTAAAATCGCTAAAGCGCGATCGATACCCAAGGTGGGATATAGTCCTTTGAGCGGCAGCCGATCCGGGGTAACGATCGTGGTAGCGGGGTAAGTTTGCCAAATTGAAGTTTGTGCCGGAACGACGGAAGCAAGATATAAGGGAATGGGCCCCGCCTTAGCGGCCTGACGCACCCATTCGCGGACATTCAGGGGAAAAATTGCCTCTGGCCAATCGCCTTGGGCCCATTGTTGAATCAGTCGTTCAATTGCCGTCACCGGAACTTGGTCAATCTCCCAGGCTTCCCGCAGGGTTTTTCCTGAAAATAAGGCCCAGTGGAGTCGTGAATTCCCAATCATGAGTGCTAACCAAGTTGGGTCAACCGTTTGGGGATGAATTACATTAGTCACAAATGTTCGTTACTCACTGTGGGGATTGCAACAAAGGTGGTCTGAACTCCTGAAGTTAGCATACCCTAGAGAAAGCCGAGGGTAGAAGGGGACTAGAACCGTTCTGCCGTCTTCTAACGGATTAGGCAAGCAGCCAGCCTCAATTTTCTAAGACCGATAGCATTCTAAGGCTTTCTGCTCTAATATTGACGACGGCTCTCCCCGGAAATTCCCACAATTCGTTAAATTAAAAGGGTTGGCCTGCGCCAACAGTTGCGAGGTGAAAACGCAAGCTTGCGAGTCTGAACCCAAGATTGATAAGTATTTTTCCTGTTCTTCTGATTTGCCCATAGATGATTTTAATCATGAGTCCTCTATTAACGTTGCCTATGCCATTTACCATTGGAGCTTTTTTCCCGCTCGTTCCCCTCGACAGCCTGTTTTCCACTCAGGGCATTATGGTGCTGCTGCTGGTTGCCTATGCGGGCGCGATGTGGATGTTTCTGACTAGCGCCCCCAAGGTTCACACCATTATGGTGTCTGATTTGGATGTGGCTCGCCAATTTTATGAGGGATTGCTCAATCTGCCAGTGGCGGAGGTGCCGCTGCATTATTATTACAATTACGAGCAAACTCTGGGTACAACAGGGATTGACCCCCTGTATATGTCGGCGGGGGGATGGGCAGTTTGGGAACCAAATCGCTCGATCGACCGGATGGGTTGTGGTATCAGTTACAGAAAAATACCCAACTTCATGTCATAAGTGGGGCAAGTCTGGGTAGGAAAGATCGTCAGCGTCATGTGTGTTTTGACCATGACTGTTTGGAGCAGGTGCTGATGCGCGTGCAACTGCGAGCCATTAAGCACAAAATTCGCCGCGACAAGCCCCTGAATTTCTTGGTAAAGGACTTGGACGGGCGGGTGATTGAAATGGCGGAGGTTGCGGATTAGTTGAGGCAGCACGCGCGATCGCACTTCGCCCGTTTGAGGGCGGGGTGCAAGCTTGCTGAAGCAACAATTGACTCAAGTCGGATGTCGATTTGAGTGACTCATCGGTCTTGAGCAAGCTGAGTGCTAGAGATTATGCTACTATGGTAATTTAGTCCCTCTCTGAGCAAGCGTCAGTAAGAGGTACACGGTACAGAGGTACGCCATTGCTAATACAGGAATAATTAACGGGATATCTTTGTAGATCATAAGTTACGGTCAAGTGGAGTGAGCGGAGAGAACGAAGACGGGTGAGAATGTCAAATATCAAGGCACATGAAAACCTTAGCCATCTCGCTTCAGCTCCCAAAAGAAGCCCGCGTAGCGGCTATTTACACGCAACTAAACAGAAGTAGGGGAAGCTACTTCGTTGAGGTCAATTGTCTGTCATCACCTTGGCTTAAACACCCGCTTCAGATAACAGCAGAAGCTTGAACAATCTTAATTTCGCAGTTGGGCCGCTACGCCTTAAACAGGCTACACTCTAAAATTAGATTAATAGAGAAAGAGCCAAAACCAAGCGAGCAAAGCTCACCCAACGTCCTGCGGGACTAGCCAATCTGCTACTCTTATCCAAAGGTGGCTTGAGCCTGGGCTTCCTTGAATTTATTTGAAATCCTTATTATTTAGGATAACACAAAACTTTTCCCTTTCGGGACGATTTTCCCTGAGAGTTTTATAAATCTCAACAGGAAATTTTCAGATACTCCAGCCTTGCCTTAAAATTGAGATAAGATATGTAAAATTTCGTAACTTCTCGCCAGAGTCGGCCTATCCATGACCTCAGCGACCTCCCTATTCTATCCGGTGGAAGCAGACCTGCGTTTGCTAACGGAAAACCTGAAGCAGTTGGTGAGTGCGCGTCACCCCATTCTTTACGCCGCAGCAGAGTACCTTTTTGGCACTGAAGGCAAGCGACTCAGACCCGCCATTGTCCTGCTGTTATCGCGAGCAACCCATCCTAACCAAGAAATCACGGCATCGCATCGGCGACTGGCTGAAATTACCGAAATGATTCACACGGCCAGCTTAGTTCACGACGATGTAGTCGATGAGTCGGCGCTGCGGCGGGGAATGCCCACAGTTCACAGTAGTTTTGGCAATCGCGTTGCGGTGCTAGCGGGCGATTTTTTGTTCGCGCAATCGTCCTGGTACCTGGCTAACCTAGACAATCTCGCGGTTGTGAAGCTCCTGTCTCAAGTGATTATGGATCTAGCGGAAGGGGAAATTCAACAAGGACTCAATCGGTTTGATACCCGCTTAAGCTTAGAAGCTTATTTGAAAAAGAGTTATTACAAGACCGCTTCCTTAATGGCAAACAGTGCGAAGGCAGCAGGGGTTCTCAGCGATGTCTCGCCGGAAATGAGCGATAACCTCTACCGCTACGGCCGCCATGTGGGATTAGCATTTCAAATCGTTGACGATATTCTGGATTTCACGGCTTCGACTGAGGTGTTGGGCAAACCCGCAGGTTCGGATCTCCAAAGCGGTAACTTGACAGCGCCCGTCTTATATGCTATGGAGGATAATCCGTATTTAGAAGTTTTGATTGAAAAAGAGTTTACCGAACCCGAAGATTTAGAAAAAGCGATCGCCCTGGTTAGAGATAGCCAAGGGATAGAGCGATCGCGAGAACTGGCTGCCCATCACGCCCACCAAGCCGCCGCCTGTTTAGCCGGTTTACCGCCCACAGAATCGCGGCAAACCCTCATAGACCTAACCGACTACGTTCTCAGCCGCTTGTACTAAGCTAGGTTCGGCGGAATAGAACTCCGGCGCGGTGTCGGATACATCTGTTGGAGGTGAGTTTGAATCAAAGTTTGCACCTCGCTGCGTTTCACCTCCGTGCCCGTTGCCGCCTGACCCGAAGTTTGGAAAAATACGAGGCTATCCACCCCTTCCATCGCCAAAAGTTGAAATAAAATCTTAATTGTGCCGACCGGAGTTGCCATTACCTGGGGATCTTGGCGAGAATAGGGATGGTCTGCCGCATCTTTAAGCGTGGGAAACCCATAAATTACCGTTTTTTGGCGGTTGGTTTCCCTAGTATTGCTAAGGGTTGTCATCACCCACCGCCCATCTAGCGTTTGCAGGACGTAATACTCGGAATGTTGAAGCTTTTGGGCAAGTTCTTTAAGCAAAGGTGCGATCGCGGCGATCGCTTGAGGCGTCGTCCCATCTTGGGGCGCTTCTGCGATTAATTGCTGAATTTGTCGATCTAAGTCCATTGACCGCTTAGAACTGAAGGGAGCATCACCCCCAGTCTAGACCTTAATGACACCTGGTAGAGTGGGTTATGTTAAGGTCGTTGTACTTTGTTGAATCTTTCGGGGAGATCTGCCAAAGCGTGGAGGCAATCTTTGAACTTGTATTCAGGGAACTTAAACAGTCTACCCGTGCCTCAGAAGGCAACTGCGAGGTAGTCGCGCAGCGGATCGCGATGGAAGTCAGCCGAATCTGCCAAGAAAGCAAGCGCATTCAAGAATCTGGAGAAGTGACCGCTTGGGCAATCACCTTAGCTCGGCATCGCCTCAAACAATGCTTGAACTACTACAACCTCGGCAACCGCCAGGGGCGCTTAGAACTGCATAGTACCCTCAGTGCTATTATTTATCGCTACATTACCCCAGCTCAAATCCCGTCGAGCTACCAAGCTCGGCTGAACTTGATTGAAGATTTCTTACAGGGCTTTTATATTGAATCGTGGAAAGCCTTCGGGCGCGAAGCGCAACTCCCAGAAAATTATCGCCCCAAAACGATTTTAGAACTGGCCGAATACATGGCCTTTGTCGAACGCTACGCCAAGCGTCGCATCCCCTTACCCGGCCGCCGCAGCCAACAACTGATTATTCTCCGCGCCCAAACCTTCTCGCAACAACAGCCCCCAGAAACCTCCGTTGATTTAGAGAGTGCCGCAGAAGGGTCCTCCTTAGATTCCGATCAAAACTGGAGTGCCGGCCCCATCCCAGAAGTGCGAGAAGCGATGATTGCGGCGCAACCCGAACCCCCCGAAGATAGCTTGCGCCAGAACGTGGTGACAGAACTGATTAGCTATCTCGAAGAACGCCAGCAAAACGACTGCGTAGAATACTTTATTTACCGCCTCCAAGATTTGCCCGCCAACGAAATTGAAAATCTGATGAACCTCACCCCGCGCCAGCGGGACTACTTGCAGCAGCGGTTTAAGTACCACTTAATTCGATTTTCGATGGGTTCGCATTGGGAACTGGTGCATCAATGGTTAGAGGCCGATTTAGACAAAAATCTCGGCATGACGCCGCAACAATGGCAAAGCTTTCTGGGCGAACTTACCCCGCAACAGCAGAAATTACTCGAACTCAAGCAACAAAAAGTCCCAGAAAGTGCGATCGCGCAAACTTTAGGCTGTAGCACCACCCAAGTGCAAAAGCAGTGGTCTAAACTTCTAGAGACGGCTTGGGAAATTCGTAATCGTCTAGTATCCGGAATAAGTGCATCTACCGATGAATAGTGACCCAGAAGCCAAAATTAGAGATCTCCTCACTTGGCTCTTCCAAGATCCAGAGCAAGCCCTTCGTGCTGCTCAAGAAGACGTGAAGACAGCATCTCCATCCCCAACTGGGCAACCCGCAAACCCAGCCTCTTCTAATCGCGAATCTGTGCCGCCAGTTTCGGAACCCTCGGCCCCAGCCCTGGAACCCGAAGGCGAACTCGATCCTTTAGATTTAGAAGAAATCGATTGTCTCGCACCCTCCAGCAGGGGGGAAACGGAATCAGGGCAGTCTCAAGCAATGCCCCCACTGGAGGGTCAGTCACAAGAAATGGGAGAGATACCTACTGTGCAAGACCGTTTCCAGGCTCTGCTTAAACATCGATTGCAAGCCAAAATCGAATCCAACTTACCCTGTTTTCCCTGGGAAACAGAGGTTTGTGAATATTACGACGAGGCGTATGAGCCTTTAGTTGAGTCAACCGCTGCTCAACTTTGGCTGACTCAACTGAGAACGCTTAACTTACCCGTTGTGGTTCCTGAATCTGTTTTAGCGCAACTGCTCGATCGCTGTCAGGAGGTCGTGCAGTCGAATTTACGGGAAGGTGCCAAATTGGTGCAAGCCGTGGCATCCCTGTTTCCCGATCGGTTTGGGACGCTCAATCAACTGGCTGGCATGGTTTTGGTATCGCCATTGCGCTCTGGTAGTGCAATGGCTAGCGCCGAAGCCGCTAATTTTCCACCCAGTTATGAAGCAGCATCGCCCTCGCAGCAAATGGTACTTTCTCTATTGGCTGCGCGGCAAATTATTAATGACCTGACTTTAACGGTTTCAACTTCTGGCGAACCCGTTGAGCGTCAGTGGCTCACCAGTGCAGGGCTTTTAACTTTACAAGCCGTTTGCCAGTCTGCCCAAGGCACTCAGTTATGCCTGCAAGCCGTTCTTCCCTGCGGAGGCAGCTTGCGCTTGCAGAGTTCCCAGACTCAGGCAACCGCTCAACGTTCCGATGAAGGGGCTTTGAGCGTGGCGCTATTTAACGTTGCAGTTGAGGATATTTGTGCGTTAAGCGTTCAACTTGAGGCTTGCGAGCAAATTCCCTTGCAATTTTCAGTTTGTTTAACTGATTGAGGCGTTATTGTAGAGACTAAGATTGAGTGATGAGTTTTCTCACCACTCAAAAACTTCTCTACTTTTTAAGTGTCTGTCTCATGGCCCATTTGCCTGAAACTCGCCCTCCCTCTGCTCGCTATAATCCCCTCATCAATCGCCTGCGGGAACGCCGGTCGGTTCCAGTGCCAGAAGAGTCGATTTTATTGCGAGTTTTAGTGCAAGCACTGGTGATTGTGGGCATTATTGCTACTGATTTGGCGGCTCAAACTCAGATGAGTGTTTGGGCTGTACCTTTGAGTATTGCTGGGGCAACCTGGAGTTGGTATCGTCGGCGCGATCGCAATATTCCTGCCAAGTTTCTGATCGCGATCGGAATGCTGGGGGCGCTGTTTTTATTTTTTGGCAATCTGTTCCAGCAACTCAACGATACGCGGCTGGTTTTAGCCGAATTATTGATTCTGCTGCAAGTTCTGCATAGCTTTGATTTACCCCGGCGTGCTGACTTGGGATACTCGATGGTGATCGGGATTATCCTATTGGGCGTTGCTGCCACCCTCAGCCAAACCTTAGCCTTTGCGCCATTATTACTTTTATTTTTAGGAATTGCTTTACCCGCCTTAGTTTTAGATTATCGCTCGCGTTTGGGACTCAGCAGCGATCGCCCTCCAAGCCGTTCGGGAACCCGTTCGAGATGGCAGCCTCTCAAGGCCCTTCGTCCTTTAAAGACCGTCTTCTCCGCCAAGCAGTTTGCTTTTCTGTTGTTAGTGACGTTGGGATTGGGATTGACGATTTTTGCCTCGTTACCGCGCCTTCCGGGGTATCAATTAAGAACTTTGCCTGTGACGATACCGGAGCAGATGGCAGATCGCGAGTTTGATGAAGATAGCCGTTCTGTAAGCAATCCCGGTTATGTGCGCCAAGGACGGGGAGAACGCGATGGGACGGGAGAAGGCACGGGGGGAGATAGTCCCGAAACGGGGCCGGGTGCAATCGATCCAACGTTTTATTACGGCTTTAATACCCAGATTAATCAAAATTTACGGGGCGCGATGACACCGACTGTCGTCTTGCGAATTCGCTCGCAGGCAGAAGGTTTTTGGCGCGTTTTGGCCTTCGATCGTTACACGGGCCAAGGGTGGGAGTTGTCTCGCGAGGACTCAGCGGTAATCGATCGACCCACCTGGTCTTATCAGTTTCATTTACCGCGCCAACCGACCTTAGCCAGACGGCGGGAAGTGGTGCAAACCTATACGGTTGTTTCCGAGTTGCCTAATATTATTCCCGCCTTGGCTCAACCGAAAGAACTCTATTTTCCAACGCGGCAGGTGTCTGTTGATACGGAAGGCGCGTTGCGATCGCCTTTAGGCTTATTAGAAGGGCTAACCTATACGGTCATTTCTGACGTTCCCTATCGCGATCGCACCCAATTGCGAGAAGCTTCTACAGAATATTCTCAGCGCATCCGCGACTATTACTTGCAGATTCCGGAAACAGTTGCCGCCGATATCCGCGAGTTTACCTTAGAAATTTTAGAAAATTCAGAACGTCCGCTGGATTCGCCTTACGAACAGGCCCTCTATTTGGCTCAATATCTCAAACAAAATTTCAGCGTTCTGCCAGAGTTACCCTTTTTTTAGCGAAACAGATGACCTCGCCAGCGTGTTTCTCTTCCGCTACCGAGGCGGCTATGTCGATCATTTTTCCACCACCCTCACGGTGATGCTACGCTCGATTGGGATTCCATCGCGTTTAGTCGTGGGGTTTGGTTCCGGGGAGTTTAACCCGTTTACAGGCTACTACATCGTTCGCAATACCGATGCCCATGCCATGACGGAAGTGTTTTTCCCGCAGTATGGCTGGTTTGCGTTTGACCCCATTCCGGGCCATGAAGTGATTCCCCCGTCGGTGGAAGATTACCAAAGCTTTACGGTATTGCGTCAGTTTTGGAATTGGGTGGCGGGTTGGCTGCCAACTCCCATGCGGAATATTATTACCCAAGTGCTGAGTGCGATCGCGCTATTCTTGGCTCGGATCTTAGGCGGGTTGTGGCGGCTTTTACTCAGCGGTTGGGTGGGGTTATTTACGGCTCTAATGCTGATCGTTGCACTTGCATTCCTGGCTTGGCTAGGGGGAACGCGGTTTTTAGCATGGCGACACCAGCGTCAGTTAGCGAAACTCCCCCCAGTCGAACGCCTCTACCAGCAGATGCTAGGAACGCTTAAGCAGCAAGGCTACCCCAAGCATCCCGCGCAGACGCCTTTGGAATATGCTAGCGTCTGGCGCGATCGCCTTTCTACAGAAGTCGCCAATGCCCTTGATGGCATAACCCAAGCTTATATCCATTGGCGCTATGGCGGACAAGAAACCAATATCGCTCAACTCAAAGAACATCTGCGAACCATTCACGAAAATACTCAACCCCTCCGCCAATTCCGCCAACGCCAGAGACGTTGATTTTTCTGGGGTTTGCTTTTTATGTGTTGTAATGATGTTGATTGAACCCTAATATTTAAAGATTTCACTTTTTTCTGAATATTTGCTAGCCAAATTGAAAGGATATATGAACAATAGGAAATCTCTCTAAAGCTTGCTCTGATTGAGGACTGCAAGGGTTCACTTCATTTTTTCAGTTCTTGAAGTCTCAATCAAGATTCTCCTTTCTGAGTAAAAACTCTGAATTCTACTTCAGGGAATTTTGACATTGCAAAAATTACCGTAAAAATACGGTACTCATTAGTAATCAAGTATCAGTAGGGTAAAGTTTAGTACCCAACATTAAATTAAATAGGAGTTATGCAGATGTTGCGTAAGTCTTTGGGGATTGTCGCTGGTGCCGCTTTCTTGACCGGCTTAGGGGCTGTTGCCAGCCAACCCAGTTACGCTCAATCCATCCAGTTTTCCTGCGTCATGGATCGTGGCTTGCCAACCACTGTTGCCCGGAATACGGCTACAGGAAATAGCCTTCCTGTTGTTCGCTGGTATTCTGAGTATTTTTCAGGTTCCGGTTATGACCCAGTGACTCGTTGCCAGCAAGTCTCCGGGCGCTTTCAATCTGCTCGTAACAGTGGACGATTAAACTACATTACCGCTGGGGTTGTCAATGGTTTACCTGTAGTTTGTGCCACAAACGCAGGCGGACGTTGCGATGGCAGCAATGTTCTGTTTACCCTGAAACCGGGTCAAAATGCAGCGGATAGTTTGCAAAGACTGTTCGATGTGCGCGACTTAGGTGCCGGCCCATTGTACGAAAGCGGTGGTCGTCAGTACATTGATGTTGCCAAAATGTTAGCGCCTCTAGAAGCTCAGGCGGGTTCTGAACCTGCTGCGCCTAGTCTGGGAGGAGAGGTTCAACCCACCACCCCGGCGCAACCTTCTGGCGGAAACTTTTAGTTCTAAAAATCGCTTAAGCTGGTGTTAGCTTGTTGCTGAGAAAAAAAGTTACATGAACTTTCGGTTGCTAACCTTAACGGCTTGTGCTGGCATCCTCCTAATAGGCTCGTCAGCACAGGCTCTTTTCGCACAGATTGTCCCATCTGCGGGTGCAACGACGGAATTAGAAAGTCAAAAGGCGCGATCGCCCTTATCCGTCGAACAAATTCAAAATTTAGCACGTTCGATTACAGTCAAAGTCGCATCAGGACAGTCTTGGGGTTCGGGTATTTTAATCCAGCGCCAAGGTTCTACCTATACCGTTCTAACGAACGAACACGTACTGCGCTTAGGGAACAGCTATCAAATTCACACCCCCGACGGACAAGTTCATACTGCACAAGTGCTTTCTGTCGGTCAGTTTAATGGGAACGATCTGGCGTTGTTGCAGTTTAACAGCGCTCAAAGTTATCCAATTGCCACCCTAGCAGCTTCCTCAGCGATATCTATGGGAGACGTAACCTACGCCTCCGGGTTCCCCGCCGATCGCGACGGGTTTACCTTTACGAGGGGTCAAGTCTCTTACTTGCTACCGCAACCCTTCAAATTAGGGTATCAACTCGGTTATAGCAACGATATTTTTAAAGGGATGAGTGGCGGCCCCGTACTCAACCAATATGGTGAGGTCGTTGGCATTAACGGCAAACATAAATATCCACTTTGGGGAAATACTTATATTTTTAGGGACGGTTCCACCCCAACGGCGGAAGTCAGACAGGAAATGGATTCTTCAAGTTGGGCAATTCCCGTACAGACCTTTTTACAGTATGCGCCTCAATTTGCAGCGATCGCCCAAGCGCCTGTCCCCTTTCCGGTAAATTCTACACCCGTCCCTACAGAACCTAGTTTTTCTGTCAGTCCGACCCCGGAGACAAACTCTCCGAGTCAGTCTACCCCTTCATCTTCCATTTGGGGAGAAGCGGAAGCTATGCCTGCAAATCCGGCAGACCTTCCCCCCCGTCCTGGTTCTTTTTGGTAAATTCAGCACCGAACCGCCTGCAAACACCGATCGAGGAATTCGCATGAGATTTTATCAACCCCTTCTTGCCAGTGGTTTAGTGGGTGCAGTCGTTGTGATGACGGCTAACTCTGTAAAAGCCAATGCATTGCTCCCGACAGAAGTTGCAGATATTGCTAGATCGACCGTGGTGCAAATTCAATCTACGATTGCAGCACCTGGATCGGGCGTCATTATTGGACGCTATCAAGAACGGGGTCGCAATGTCTACGTAGTGCTGACAGCGGCTCATGTTGTCCAACATTCAGACGATGCGTATAGCATCATTACACCCTTACCCACAGATGGATCGGCATCTCAAAGGAAGCAGCGCCAGAGAATTGCGATTGAACCCCGCGATATTCAGAAGTTACCCAATTTAGATTTAGCAATTGTGCGGTTTAAGAGCGATCGCGCTTATAAAACAGCCACATTGGGCGACTCTGACTATACCACTGAAGGGGCGGGCGTTTATATTGCGGGTTTCCCCAACCCCGGTGAAGCCATCCAGCGGCGCGTGTTTCAGTTCACCTCGTCTTTGGTTTCCTCTCGCTTAGACCAGGAAATTGCTGTGGAAGGGGAAGAAAGCAGCGGCCCCTTACCGGGAGGATATGCTTTGGTCTATACCAATATCACGCGGGCTGGAATGAGTGGCGGCCCGGTGTTTGATGTGGCAGGTCGCGTTGTGGGTATTCACGGGATGGGCGATGGCGAGCAAATTGTAGGCACCGATCCCAATGCCAGACCGGGACAGGAAGCCGCCCGTGCCGCTAGAACCATTAATCTTAAAACGGGCTTTAATTTGGGCATTCCCATTCAATCATTTTTAGAAGCGATGCCCAATGCGCGGCGAAACCTCTCTTTAAACTTTGACCGTTCTGCACCAGGGGTTTTGCCAGGAGGAGGTTTAATTGCCCTGAGAGGCGGACAATCTCAGCCTGTTACGAATATTGTTGAGGAAGAAGACCCCGCTAACGATGTTGTGGTTGAGGGGTCGCAACCGATGCAGCAAGCGGTTCCCACTCAACCGCAGCCAGCGCGATCGCCCGCCGCTTCTCCACAGCCTGCACCCCAAGCGCCCGCAGTTCCCACCCAACCTGCCCCCACTCCAGCACCCGCAACGGGTGGCGGTCCTTTCTTCTAAGTTTTTCAATCTCGGCAAAGATGAGATATTGCGATCGCAGCTAGCCCGATCCAACATTCCAACCGCTCCCACTTCGATGCAGAGCGGTTTTTTGCTGGTCTTTTCTTGCCTTGATTGTTGAAGGTTAATTCTTGTAATTTATTCTCAAGAAATTTAAGAGAATTGTCTTCATTCAGTTATCAGACTTGGCTAACTTCTGACCCGTTGAGTTGATGCCTTCAACAGCTTTTCAACTGCTCCAAACTGCTAATTTTAGATGTGGAAATGCTGACATTTGGTAAACTTCCGTGTAAATACGGAACCTAGAAACGAGGAGATATCAGTAGTTTAAAGTTCAGTATGCGAGGTAAATTGAATAGGAGTTTTGAATTAGCCGTTTAGGATGAGCGATCGCGCTGACAGTCAAGCCCAATTCTGAGTTTGATTTCCCCCTTTTACTCATCTGCTGGAGTCAAACATCGAGGGCAAAGCTGTAACAAATATTGTTGAAGAGGAAGACCTGGGTGATGATATGATTGTCGAGGCTTTGCAGCCAGTGCGATCGCCCGCAGCTTCTCCACAGCCTGCACCCCCATCGCCCATCGTTCCTCTAACAGCTTGCACCAGCTTTAACGACTGGTGATGGTTCATTTTTCTAAGTTTTAGCTAGCATCCATTCACCCCAAATCTCTCCAAGGATTGGATTTGTCATTGCTATTATTACTGACCTAATTTAACGTCCTAACCCCTCCGCAGCGAAGTGGGGGCGGTTTTTTGCTTACATTTGCGTGTTGAGGAATTCCCCATGTCTGTTGCTAAACCTGTTGTCCTTGTTTCCACCGTTCTACTCAGCCTCCTTCCCCTGCCTAGTTTTGCTCAACCCATCACCCCAGCAGCAGACGGTACGGGAACGCAAATTACACCCCAAGGCAACCAATTTGACATACATGGGGGACAACTTAGCCGAGATGGTGCGAACCTCTTCCACAGTTTTCAGCAATTTGGACTCAACCAAAATCAAATTGCCAACTTCCTGTCTAACCCCAATATTCGTAACATCTTAGGTCGAGTGGTTGGCGGCGAAACATCCTTTATTGATGGACTCATTCAAGTAACGGGGGGTTCCTCAAACCTGTACTTAATGAATCCATCAGGAATTGTATTTGGTCCGAATGTTAACCTCAATGTCCCCGCCGCTTTCAACGCCACCACCGCCAATGCAATTGGTTTTGGCAATAGCGCCTGGTTTAACGCCACTGGTGAGAATAATTATGCATCTTTGCTGGGCAATCCCACCCATTTTGCTTTCACCACGCCTCAACCGGGAAGCATCGTTAACTTAGGAACATTGGCCGTGTCCCCCGGAGAAGACTTGACCCTTATGGGGGGAACGGTCTTTAGTCCCGGAACCCTATCTGCACCTGGGGGTAATCTCACCGTCGCCGCAGTCCCCGGAGAAAGCCTTGTGCGCCTCTCCCAAACCGGAAACCTCCTCAGCTTAGAATTTCAACCCCTCTCTGCTGATAGCGGGGTCAACCCTTCCAATGTTCCCATTACTACGCTACCGGGTTTATTAACTGGAGGAGGCATCCCTGAAGGACTCGCCACCGGACTCAGCGTAGAAAATGGTCAACTGCATCTAACAGGTTCAGGCTTCAGTGTCGAAAATGGAGATATTGTCGCCAAGGATATCAGCGCCGGAAATGCAACTCTGGCCGCTAGTCGGAATTTAACCTTGGTTGAAAGTCGTTTAGAAACGCAAAACGATTTAACCCTGAAAGCCGGGAACACTGTTCAAATACGCGATAGTCTTGCCAATCCCTTTTTAGCGCGTGCTGGGGGAAATCTCACAATTCAGGGCAATCAACTGATTGATATTTTTGCCCTCAATCATCCAGAAACGCCTTTTCAAAGTGGTAGAAACCTAACCTTAATCAGCGATGGTTTAATTTCCGGGGATGCTCACTTTGCCTCTGGGGGAAGCTTCCAAATGCTGACCACCCAAGGGCAACCCGGAACCTTTGTCAGTTTCTTCGACCCGATTATTAGGGCTGATGGTGATGTAACATTTGGCAATTACACCGGAGTTGCCCTCAAAGTAGAAGCAATAGGAAGCATTACCGGGGGAGATATTACAATCACTGGCCCTGATGCGAGTGGTTCTATCCCTACAAGCGATCCAGATTTTACAGAGTTAACCACTACTAATGCTCTAATTTTGCGAGCTGGAAGTCCAATTTTCTGGTCGCCAAATACTCCAGTTACAGCAGGTGGAACAAACTTTACAGAATCCTCTCCACCTCTAACCCCTTCTGGAAGTATTGAAGTTGGCAATATTAATACCTCGGCTGGCAACGGTGGTCCTGTGAATTTATATGCACCTCAAAATATCACCACAGGTTCAATAACAACGAACGGAGGCAATATTGACATATCTACTGGTATCGATAGTCTAAGTACACTGACTACAGGTACATTAAATACAAACTCAAATAGAGGTAATGGTGGGAACATACGGCTATTTACTGGAGGAACGGTTACAGCAGGACAAATTTCTAACGTGAGTACTTCTAATCAAGAAAGTTTTGGGGACGGCTCTCTTTTTATTCGTTCACGTGAAATTAACTTGCTTGGAGGATCAACTACAGAAAGGCGCTTAGGCAGGTTTATAACTATAATCCCTGTTGGTGCCTATCATAATGTTGTCATCGGTCAGCTTAGTGATACAGATGGAACGGCAACTTTAGACCTAACTTTAAATGATTTATCAGCCTTGAAAGATGGTAGTTATCCTACAATTGATATTGGCAGTGAATTTACTCTAGCCGGATACGATTTAACCGGAATAGTAAGAATTGTAGGAACGCCTGGTTTATTAGAAGGTTTTGCTGGTATAACTATTCGATCTAGTGTATTAGTTGAATTTGAAGGGAGCATTAGTACATCTGGCACTCTTAGAATTGCCGCTCCTGAAATTAACTTTTTAGGAGGTTCATCCTCAATCAAGGCTGATACAGTAATAATTAGTTCAGTCCCAAGTGCCCCCAATATAGTAGTTGGAGGATTAACTGATAGTGGTAACGAAACTTTAGACTTTACCATTGATCATTTAAATGCTTTAGATGTACCACCTGGAAACTTTATTAACTTTTGGGGTTTAGGCCCTACAGCTACAGTCACATTTGCAACACCTTTGACGTTAAATAACTCAATATCGGTCATGGGCTTGCCTATTATTACAAGTGATTTAACAGTTAATGGGCAACTCTTCTTTAGTTATTTTGGTAGTCCAGCAAGGATTGAGAACAGTGTAAAATTATCTGCTCTAGGAAACAATTCAATAATTGGTTTTTTCAATGGTTTAAATGTAGGAAGCAACGATCTAACTTTAGAAGCTGATAGAATTACTTTTGCTCGCGAGCCTGATTTAATTGTAACAGGAACAGGAAACTTAGTTTTACAGCAAACTACCCTAAATCCAGACATTACTGTTCGTTATAACGTTCCTGAAAGTATATTTATTGAGGAATCTCCTCATCTTAATAACTTAGGGCGTTTGCAAAACGGTTTTGCTTCAATTACCATTGGGCGGGAAGATGGTAGTGGAAGTATTACCCTGCTGGATAACATGACATTTCGCGATCCAGTAACGATTCTTTCTCCTGGTTCAGGTGGCTCTATTACTGCACTAGGTTCCATTACTGGATTAGATGATGCCTTGATTACCCTGACTGCCCCTACAGTCAATTTGCGTTCAGATGTTACTACAACAGGTCCAGGTATAGCAATTAATGGCGATCTTGTTCTAGGTGCAGATGTTACTATCAGTGCAGAAAGAGGGACTAGCCCTTCAAGTCCTTTTATCTATCTAAATGGTAAGGTTGACGGCTCTCACAATCTAACTCTAGAAACAGATATACCTGGTTCTGTTTTTCTTTACGAAGCGATTGGTTCTACTACTCCTCTAAGAAGCTTAACAACTATTACTGAAGAAACAGAGGTTTACGGTAACATTACAACCGCCAATGGCGATATTAATTTAGGGGGTCTTATTTATCTTCGGGATAATATTTCCCTAAATGCTGGAACAGCTACAATTAGGACTCAAGGAAATGTAGCTTCTTTGGGATTATCCGGTCCAAGTTCTTATGATGTGTCCTTAACAGCAGATAATATAGAACTGGGTGTGGGTGGATTTGGAGGCACAAGAAATTTAATTATTCAACCCTTTACTTCTAGCCGAAATATTATTTTGGGTGGAACTGTTGAGAGTCCAGATGCGTTAAGCCTAACAGGAAGAGAAATTAGTGGTATTCAACCGGGCATCAACTCTATTACCATTGGTCGTGATGATGGTAGCGGTACAATCAGCATCCCAAACGATGTTACTTTTACTTCACCCGTAATAATTCAAGCACCAAATACAGGAGGAACAATTAATGCTACAGGTATACTTAATACTTCTCGCTCTGACATTAGCTTAATTGCTGGTGGAGATATTGTTCTAAATGGCATTAACACAAGCGCCTCAATTCCAATTATCCCACCCACTCCGACTCCACCGCTTACTCCAACTCCCCCTAATTCAACTTTTAGAAGTGGCGAGATTAATATTATCAGCAGTAATGGCTCCATTACTTCTACAGGCACTTTTACGACTCGAAGTGTTGATGGAGGTGCAGGAAACGTTACTTTGCAGGCGAACAGGGGAATTACTGTCAATCCTCCAGGCAGTAATTTCGATGGCATTATGACTTATAGCTTTGATGGGGACGGTGGAGATGTAACGTTACTTACCACAAATGGTGATATTACCATCAAAAACATCAATACATTTGGTTCGGGAAGTGCGAGGGCCGGAAATGTTACTGTTAATAGTCCTAATGGAAATATTACTTTGGAATCTGTGAAAGCAGGTGACGATTTCAATATTAGTGCTTCAGGTCCATCAACTGGAGGAAACATTGCTCTAAATGCTAGGGGTAATATTACTGTCCCTCAATTTTTAGATTCCAATGGTTCTCTTGAGGCTGGTGACATCAGTGTCATTAGTGAGGAAGGAGGTATTGCCATAAATTACATAGGGGCAAGTAGCAGGCAAGTAGGTGGTAATATCACTCTACAAGCTGAGGATTCTATTAGCTCCCGATGGATTCTAGCCACTGGATCGACTAGGGGTGGAGATATAAATATCGCTACTAATGAGTACCTCCGGGTTATAGGTGGAATTAGAAGCAGAGATATAGTTACTAATAATGTGGGTGGAATTTTGCCACCTATTGGGCCTGATGTAACTACCAGTATTTCTGCTGCTAGTAATACAACTAGTGGTTCTGTCACTATTCGTCAAGGAAGACCTGGTTTAAATACTCCCTTCATTATTGGTGACGACAGCATTAATGGCACAGGTGGCGTAATTGTGGGGGATAACGTACTGTTCACCTCTCCCCCTCAAGAAATCCGAGGCCTTTTTACTCAAGGCAATATCACAATAGAAAACTCAGCAACATTAACTCCGCCAACCCCACCACCACCGACACCACCTGTAGTCGTACCGCCACCAACACCACCTGTCGTAGAAATTCCACCACCACCGACACCACCTATCGTCGTACCGCCACCGCCGACACCTCCTGTGCAGCCTGTGTTGAGCAATGAAGACGCCAATACAATTGCTAGAGATTTACAGGGTGAAAATTTACTTATAGCTTTTCCAAACCTGAGCGATACAACAGATGTTGCTCTTGATACCCTGGTGGCGGGTTTAGATGAATCCTTAACCCAACAGTTTGAACAAGCTTTGGGACTGGCGGGAGGTTCAATTGTCACCCTGGCTGAAGCTCAAGCTAGTTTAGCTCGCATCCAAGCGGCTACCGGGGTTAAACCTGCCGTGGTTTATGCGCTGTTTAATCCTCAAACCGTTCCTGGGGTGGCTGCGGCTAAGAACCTGCGACGCAGCGACAGCGATGAACTTGAAATCATCATGATTACGGCTGAAGGGAAACCGATTCAAAGAACGATTCCCGGTGCGACGAGAGCTAGAGTATTGCAACTGGCGGATCGATTCTACAGACAGGTTTCTGACCCCAGTCAACTCAATAGCAATGCTTATTTAAGCTCTGCTCAACAACTCTATCAACTCTTAATTGCACCAATTGAGGCTGAGTTGCAAGCGCAGGGGATTCAAAATCTTGCCTTTGCAATGGATGTGGGGTTGCGCCTCACACCTCTGGCGGCCCTGCATGACGGTCAGCAGTTCTTGGTGGAAAAATATAATCTGGGACTAATTCCGAGCCTTTCGCTCACCAGTACCGAGTTTGTAGATATCAAGGCTGCACCCGTGTTAGCTGTTGGTGCTTCCCAGTTTGCTGCCGACCAAAATCAACCGCCCTTACCAGCGGCGGGAATTGAAGTCAGAAAGATTGCTGAACAACTGCGTCAAGGGCAAGTGTTGCTGAATGAAGAGTTTACCCTCGACAATGTGCGATCGCAACGCCAGCAATTCCCCATCGTCCACCTCGCCACCCACGCCGACTTCCAACCGGGAGATTTGAACAATACCTACATTCAGTTATGGAATGAAAAACTCGGCTTTAGTCAATTGCGCGAACTCCAACTGAATAATCCCCCAGTTGAATTAATGGTGCTATCGGCTTGTCGCAGTGCCTTTGGTGACGAACAAGCCGAATTAGGCTTTGCAGGATTAGCGGTGCAAGCCGGAGTTAAAACAGCAGTCGCGAGTCTCTGGTATGTCGGCGATACGGGAACGCTGGGATTGATGAGCGAATTTTATCGTCAACTCAACACTGCCCCAATTAAAGCCGAAGCCATACGCCAAGCACAACTGGCAATGCTTAAAGGCGAAGTGCGGGTAGAAAATGGGCAAATTGTTACGCCTGAAGGCAATGTACCTCTACCTCCCGCAGCCGCAACCGGCATTCAAGAAAATCTGGCGCATCCCTTCTATTGGGCAGCCTTTACGATGATTGGGAGTCCTTGGTAAGTCTCTGAATCAACTTGCCCTCACCCCTAACCCCTCTCCCTGGGGAGAGGGGAACTAGAAGAGGTTTAGGAAATCGGTACTGGAGGAAAAACCAGTACCGATTTTTGATTCAGTTAAAACTGATAGCTCAAGCTAAAGTGCAATCCTTTATCTTGAAGATTATTACCGCGATCGCGCAAATCCACAATCGGATAGCCATAGTCGAGGCGCAAATTCAAACCCGGAACAGGTTGCCAAGCCACGCCTAACCCAACACTGGCTAAAAACGTTTGTCTAGGCTGTCGGTTCGGGTTATCCCCTTGATTCCAAACCGTTCCCATATCGGCAAACGGAATTAACTGTAAGACAGACGCGCCTCCAGCATTGCGAACCACTGAAATCCGATCTTCCACGGAAAATCGGAATCCATTATCGCCCGATCGCGCATTTTGCCGATAGCCCCGTAAAGATTGCCCGCCCCCGATCGTAAACTGCTGAGACGGCAATAAACTATGGGGGGTTAGCTGTAAATCGCCTTGAACAATCAGCAAATGTCGATCTCCCAAGCGTTGCAGCCGTTGCAGTTGTCCTAACCAACTGAAGAAATGACCATCGGGAATCGGATCGGGGTTTGAGGTAGCATCCAATAAACCCGTACCGATATTAAATTGCGATCGCACTGCCCAAACACCCGTTGCATCGCGGTAAGTATAATCTTGCCCAAACTTAAACACGCTTGTTCGCGAATTGCCATCTTCATCAGGACCAATCCCAAACCCAAAGGGATCGTCAAATAAAAAGGTTTGCCCCCGTTGATGAGCAAACCCCACAGATAAGGCAAATTCTTGGTTCAGCCTCCTGACAATGGGTTGGCGGAAACTGGCTTCATATAATTGCGAGTTTCCCGTAATATCCAACTCATCAAAAGGAGACTGAGTAACACGGTTCCAACTCGGTGCAATCCTTAAACCCACCGTGCCATCCTTGGCATTGACCGGAATGCGATAATTAAAATCTAAAACATTAGCTCCTCCTGTGGTTGTTCGGCTATAGGAAGCACTGATTTCATCTCCCCATCCGGTTAAATTGCGATAGCGCAAAGCTGCCCCAAAGCGTTCCGAACCGACACTCGGCGGGGAATTGTTATCAAAAAACACAACCCCACCAAACGGGTTAGTTTCGCTGACGCGCACCACTAAAACACTTTGTCCTACACCCGTTCCAGGGCGCAAGCTGGCTTCAACTCGCTCAAACAAAGGATTGGTTTGCAACAAACGCAACTGTTCTTCTAAGCGAGCAGAATTTAAGGGGGTATCTGTCCCCAAACGCACGCGACGGCGAATAAAATCGGGATGGGTATGGCGATTCCCTTGAATATCAATGCGTTCAATTCCACCTTCAATAATGCGGATTTGAACGACTCCATCGGTAATCGGTTGATCGACTAACAAGGCTCTAGAGGTCAGATATCCGCGATCGAGATAGAGTTGAGTAATCGCTTGGGCAGCTTGTCTGAGTTCTTCTAGAGTAATCGTTCGGCCTTCTAAAGGTCGGATAATGGGATTGAATTCAGCAGCATCAAATAAGCTGCTACCCATTACTTCAATACGGGTGACAGGAAAGCTAGCAGAAGGTTCTGTCGGTTGTGGCGTAACTTCGGGTGCGGGTGGAGAAAGAACGGGTGCTTCTTCTACAGCTTCGGGAAGCGGTGCAGGGGGTGGAGAAGGTTGGAGAAAGCGATCGCGCCCCGGTTCTGGCGAAGGAATTGGGGGCGCTTGGGGAACCGCTTGAGCCAGAGAAGAAACGGAAATTTCAGCAAACTGGGGAAGCGTTGTCAAGCCATCTTGCAGAGATTGAACAAGTTGTGGAGAAACTTTCAATTCTGGTAGATTAGCTTGGGCTTCAGTCATTGGATCTTCTTCCAATGAGGCTTCTGCTGTCTCATCAGTAACAGACAAAATTGAAGACTCTGCTAAAGCAACTTTTGGATGCACTAGAGCATAAATTGCCAGCACTGGGATGATACAGATCCAAAACTTATTGCATCCGTATTGAGTTCTCAAAGCCTGACTGTGAAACGCAGCGTTCCGTAGAGACATGAGCGATTAGCTCCTCACACTTAGTACCTTGATTATTAGTATAAGGGGACACTCGAAAACCGCCACAAATTTACGGGAATTTTGAGGGCGATCGCACCCTCCTAAACCCTGATAAAAATTAACTTAATTTTTATAATTTTGGAGTTGCCAATCTACTCAATCGCCCCTCAAAATTTAGACCT
Source organism: Geitlerinema calcuttense NRMC-F 0142 (assembly GCF_030285425.1). NCBI lineage: Bacteria > Bacillati > Cyanobacteriota > Cyanophyceae > Geitlerinematales > Geitlerinemataceae > Geitlerinema > Geitlerinema calcuttense. The sequence goes on from NZ_JASVEJ010000009.1 coordinate 55,182, forward strand.
TTTTTTAATGAGCGAAACAACCTTCAACCCCATCAACTTATCCCTGTAGTTGCTGGACAAAGGCTTGATGTTCGGTAGAATTTAACCCAGTTTGTAAAGTTGCCAGAACCTGCGCCATCTCTCCTTGAAGTAATGCCGATACAGCCAGCCACAAGCCGGGAAATACCTGACTTTTAAGAATGCCACTCGGATCGGCTTCTAGGGCGACATACTCACCTTGCTGTAAGCTGAACCAATCTATCTGGTTTTCAAAAACTCGCCAAACCAGATATTCCTGTACCCCATTGCGCCGATACGCATTTTTCTTAGCGTGCAGATCCAGCGCCACGCTACTCGCTGCAATTTCCACCACCAACTCAGGCGCACCCTCTATATAGTCATCTTCGCTTAAACGAGCTTTGCCGCCAGCCTGAGCCGGGAGCAACAAAACCCCATCTGGCTGCGGTTCGTTATCTTCATCAAGGCGGATCGTGGGTTCAATGCCGAGCCTCACTCCTATCGTAGCGGCTCGATACACGCCTAACCAGGTAATCAGATAACCGTGGGGTTCTGCATGACTTTCAAAACGGAGGGGAGATGCCACGTAAACGACTCCTTCAACTAATTCGGCTTTGGGGATGGGGGAAGCAGCATAGCGACGTTCAAATTCATGACGCGATAGGCGATCGCCATTAGCCAAAGGAGGAGTTTGAGTCTGTGCTTTTGAGAAGCGAACCATGTAAGTACAGAGCAACACGTTACTTTGATTATGCCTTAGTCCTTTAGAGGTAAGGCATCTTTAACTTCAGGATGATGCCAAGCTCGGTGGATTCCGGCAAACTTACAGGGGTAGGTGAAATCTTACGAAAAGAATAACAATGCCAAACGAAATAACTAATAAAAATTTGCCAGAAATCGATCCCACTGAGATTGAAGATTCTAGATTAATCATTGCCGACGAGCATCGGTCTTTCTTAGAAAAGGTAGTGGTTAAAAGCGGACTTGCAGACCTGTATGACGCTAGAGACTTTACAGAAGTCGTATTTCGCGTTATGCGCGACTTAATGACCACTGAAAGCGCCGATCGCGTGGCTTCTGAACTGCATGAGGAAGCGCTACCCACTAAGGAAAAAGCGCTTCAGATGGAAATTGCCGAACTTTGGAAAGATACCAATCCCATCGTCGGCTTTTTAAGTCGGGTGCGTCCGCCCTGGCAAGGTCCTGGTATCTTTAAAATTGACTCCGATCGCTTCCTTTTCCGGGTAGCCAGTGAAGGGGGACTCCCGCGCACTGTCGATTTAGAACAGGCGGTAAAAGCTGTTTTTTCTGCCACTAAAGATGAACTTTCCGACGAACGCATTCAGGAAATTGCAGGTTGGATGCCTGATTACGTGCGGAAGATGTGGGAAGAAGCTTAAACTCACTTTGAATTAATTGAGTCTTGAAGGGAGCCTAGCGCTCCCTTCTGCATTTTTAAAGTTTATTCCTGACAGACGGGATTGACCGCAGCAAGCTGACTTTGGCGTTGCCGATCGATGGTCTGTAATTGCTCAAGCAAGGCATCAACTTCAGCCTGGAGATTGAGAAACTTTGCTTGTTGCTCTGCACGATACACCGATTTTGTTAAAGAAGAGGAGCGCTGAGGATTAGCCGATACTTGAGGGGTAGGGACCAACAGCGCTGGCATATCTGTTGCGGTTTGCAGACTTGCAGGTTTGGTTAATTTTACAGGAGTAATAGTCATTTATGCCTACTCACACCACTTAACAATACTAAACTACACCACGACTAGGATTGTAGCCCGTGTGACGCTTTACGAACTGGCAATTCAAGAGATTAAGCTTACGGATGACATTTAATCCTTTAATCTGGCATGGTAAACGCAGACAAGCGCGAGCTTCTCTTTAAACTGTCGCAATCATGCTATTTCATCGCTTTGTCCGGTTTTTGCGTCATCTAAATTGGGCTACCCTCCGAGAAGTTATAGACTCCACCCTCAGCCAAAGGTTGCCTGGATTAGCAGCAGAAATGGCTTACAATGCCTTGCTAGCGCTATTTCCGGCTCTGATGACGGTCATTTCAGCGATTGGGCTTTCCCAGTCCTTGCAGGCAACGCTCTTTAATCAAGCCCGTTTATTGGGTTCGCTCGCTCCCGACGAAGTGCGATCGCTCATCGGTCAACTGATCGCCGATATTACCACCCGACCCAACCGCCAACTGTTCTCCTTAAGTATTATTGCCGCCCTGTGGATTTTTTCGGGAGCCGTCAGCGCCGCAATGGCAGCCCTCGATCTGATCCACCAAACCCCCAAAAATCAGATGCGTCCCTTTTGGCAATCTAAACTCGTCTCGCTGGGTTTAACCATCGGCACCATTTTACTGTTAGCGATCGCCTCTTTTCTCGTCTTCATCAGCGACTGGTTAGTCCGCCTGATCGCCAATCAAAGTTGCCTTTTTGAACCGGGAAACGAATGTCAAATTCGGACTGGACTTTTAAACCTATGGCAACTCGGACGATGGCCCATCGCCTTAGCTATCGTCTGTGCCTCCTTCGCCTTCCTCTATCGTTTTGGGCCCAGTCGTCCCCATCCCCTCACCCCCATCCTACCCGGAGCCATCCTCGCCGCCCTTTCCTGGGCAGGCCTTTCAGGACTCTTTCGCCTTTACGTAGCCCATTTTGGCAACTACAACCGCATTTACGGCACCATTGGTACCATCATCATCTTGCAACTTTGGCTTTACCTCAGTTCCCTAGTCATGCTGATGGGGGCACAAATCAACGTGGCGATTGGCAAATCCATGCAGCGTCCGCAACGCCTCCGCAAAACCCAACTTTTAGACCTAGCGCCAAGTCCGCAACCCCTGAACGATACCCGCAACAATCGAGAGCAAGATCAAAACCCAGATCGTCCAACCTGGGATAAACGTTAGCACTCCAATGCCCCGCAGTACCCAAACCAGAAACGTCACTGCCAGAATCACCCAGAACACCACCGTCGCCGGTTTAGGAGAATAACGCATCATCACAGCTACCCATCACTTCCGTCTCTCAACTCGGCACTCCCTCAACAGGACTCGCCGCCTTTACCTTTCTTCTACCTTTTTGGGTCAAATCTTTACGCAAAAATCATGTAATTTCACGGGGACGCGATTAAGGTAATCCGTAAAGGGAATACTACATTTAACCCACTCCGGTTAAATTCTAACAACATGACCGCTTATACTTCACTGGACTATAAAAACATTAAACCCGCTACCATCTGGGCGCAAGCTCATTGCCATCCGCTCATGCACGGTGAAATTCTCGTTACACAGAGACCCCATCAAAATTGGGGAGGGGCAGCCGCCACTGCCCAAATGTATCTTCCCCTGTCTCGGCAAACCTGCTGGCAACACCTGACCAACTATCCGCGCTGGGTGCAGTATTGTCCAGACTTAACGCGATCCGAAATTCTCGCCCCACCCACTCCGAGCCAACCGGGCTGTACGCGACTCTACCAAGTGGGAAGTAAAAACTTTATCTTATTTTCTACCCAGGTGGAAATTTATCTGCAAGTCTTTGAAATCTCGCAGCAGCAAATTCAGTTTCGCCTAGAAAAAGGGTCGTTTGTTGACTTTTCTGCGGATTTACTGTTACAAGACCATCGCGACGGTACCCTTCTGAGTTACTCCGTTGCTGCTACCCCCAATTTTCCCATTCCGGGAATGTTTATCCAACAAGCGCTACAGCTAGAGTTACCCGCAAATCTGCGTCAGATGCGGCAAGTTTTGTTAGACGCGGAGTCCGCCAGTTTCCAGGTATGATCGATAGCCTGTGAATGGAATTGCTGGAATTACGATGACTCATAACTACCGCATTACCTTGCTTCCTGGTGATGGGATTGGCCCTGAAATTATGACCGTTGCGGTGGAGGTTCTCAAAGCCGTTGGTCAGCAGTGCAATCTTCAGTTTGATTTTCAAGAAGCCTTGATTGGTGGGGCGGCGATTGATGCCACGGGCAGCCCCCTACCGGAGGAAACGCTCTTAAAATGCCGCAATAGCGAGGCGGTGCTTTTGGCAGCGATTGGCGGCTATAAATGGGATAATCTGCCCCGCCCGCAACGCCCAGAAACTGGACTGTTAGGGCTGCGGGCGGGTTTGGAACTGTTTGCTAACCTGCGCCCTGCCAAAATTTTACCCCAACTGATTGATGCTTCTAGCTTGAAGCGCGAGGTGGTGGAAGGGGTCGATATTATGGTGGTGCGCGAACTCACAGGCGGCGTTTATTTCGGTCAGCCCAAGGGCATTTTTACCACGGAAACCGGGGAAAAGCGGGGCGTGAATACGATGGCCTACACGGAGTCGGAAATTGATCGGATTGGCAGAGTCGCGTTTGAAACGGCCCAGAAGCGTCAAGGGCGGCTGTGTTCGGTGGATAAGGCGAATGTTTTGGAGGTGTCGCAATTGTGGCGCGATCGCATTTCTGCCCTTGCCTCAGAATACCCCGATATTGAACTCTCTCACCTCTACGTAGATAACGCGGCGATGCAACTTGTCCGCGCTCCCAAACAATTCGATACGATTGTGACGGGCAACCTGTTCGGCGATATTCTTTCTGATGCTGCTGCAATGCTCACGGGTAGTATTGGGATGCTGCCTTCTGCCAGTTTAGGCGCGTCTGGGCCGGGTGTATTTGAACCCGTTCACGGTTCCGCCCCCGATATTGCGGGCCAAGATAAAGCCAACCCCCTCGCCCAAGTTCTCAGCGCGGCGATGATGTTGCGTTACGGGCTAAACCAACCGGAAGCGGCCGATAAAATTGAGCAAGCGGTCTTACAAGTTTTAGATTCCGGTTATCGGACAGGCGATATTATGTCTGAGGGAATGAAGCCTGTTGGCTGTCAGGCAATGGGTGAGGCGTTATTGCAAGCGCTATAAGTTCCCGCTACTGTCCTACAAGCCGGAGAAGTCATTTTGGGGGTTGAATTACGCAGTTACGTCTATCTCGATAACTTACAAGCCCAACACGCGGCTTACATCGGCACTGTAGCGCTAGGCTTTTTACCTTTACCGGGGGATGCTTCGCTGTGGATTGAAATTTCCCCCGGTATTGAGATTAATCGGATTACAGATGTGGCCCTCAAGGCGGCTGTGGTGCGTCCTGGGGTGCAGTTTGTCGAACGCTTGTATGGTCTATTGGAAATTCATTCGACGCGCCAGGGGGAGACGCGGGCGGCAGGAAAAGCGATCTTAGATGCGCTAGGCGCAAGCGTCAATGATTGCTTGAAGCCTCGCGTGGTGTCTAGCCAAATTATCCGCAATATTGATGCTCACCAGGCGCAACTGATTAACCGCACCCGTCGCGGGCAGTTATTGTTAGCCGGACAGTCGCTTTATGTGTTAGAGGTGCAACCCGCAGCTTATGCGGCGTTGGCAGCTAATGAGGCGGAAAAGGCGGCTTTGATTAATATCTTGCAGGTGCAGGCGGTGGGGAGTTTTGGGCGGTTGTATTTGGGAGGAGAGGAACGCGATATTTTAGCGGGTTCTAGCGCGGCGCTGGCTGCGATTGAAAACGTAACTGGGCGAGAACATCCTGGGGGCGATCGCCAAGAGTAGTATTGAAGTTATGAACCGAGATCCAATCACCTTACTCAAACTCGGCGTTATCTGTTGGGCCGAATGGCGACAGGAAAATGCTGTGGCTTCCCCCGATTTAAGCGAACTGAACTTACAAGGCTTCGATCTAGAGGGGGGAGATTTCTCTCAAGTCAATTTCAGCAAAGCCAATCTTGCGGAAGCCAACCTACAGACAGCTAATCTTCAGGCCGCTAACCTGAGTTTAGCGAACCTTCAAGCGGCCAACCTCAATCGGGCGGTGCTGTTGGATGCCAATTTAGTCGGGGCTAATCTCAAAGAGGCGGTGCTGAAACAAGCCGATTTGCGAAACGCGAATTTAGTGGGAACTAGCCTGAGAGGAACCCACTTACAAGAGGGGGAATTGGCTAACGCGAATCTCGTGGGTGCAGATTTATTGGCGGCGAACCTGCGGCGGGCCAATCTTTCTGAGACGAATCTAGAAAGCGCTAATCTGCACGCTGCCTTACTGATTGAGGCGTATCTTTATCGGGTAAATTTTCATAAGGCGAATTTAAGTAAAACGCACCTGAATGGCGCTTACCTAGTGAGAGCAAATTTGAGCCAAGCTACGCTCTACGGAACAGATTTCCGATGGTCTAACTTGAGTCAGGTCAATTTGCAAGGGGCTGATTTAGCTCAAGCTAATTTAAGAGGAGCCAATCTCCGGGGCGCGAATTTGGAGAATGCTAATTTGGAAGGGGCTATCCTACCGGATGGCACGATTCACCCTTAGTCTCAAGAGAGTTAGAGCGTGAGCGAACAACCTTCTTCGATGATTCCGATTTTTGTGTACGGTCGCCAACAATGCGGTTGGACAGTTAAGTTGATGCGAGAACTGACTCAGCAGAATGTCCCGTTTATCTTCCGGGATATTGACGATCGCGCTTTGCGAGCTGAGTTGCAGCAGGTTCTCGCCAAGGGCGGAATTACAGGGCGCTATCCCCTGCCTTTAGTGTATGCTCGCTCTCAGGTGATGCTGCGACCTTCAATTGAGCAAGTTCAGGCAAAGCTCTAGCCTCAAGTTATCCCGCACCGATGCGTTCTCGGCTAACCGTTCGCCTGAAGCCTCTCGTTAATTTTCAATTAATTCATCATCGGTGACGGCTGGAGCCGATTGACTTTCGAGTTTTGCTAGAACCCGCAGTTCGCTCTCGCTAAACCCATCGCGGACATCTTTGAGTTCTTCAAAGGTTTTACCCACAATCCGCGCGATCGCCCGGAGTTGCTCGTCGTTGACGGGTTTGTTGCCATTATAAATTTCTCGCAGTTCGGGGAGAGATAGCTTGTAGGAGTCGCAGAAGCGGACAAACTCTTTATCGCTGACATCGAGTTCCATTTGGCGATCGCGCAGCAAGAAAGCGATCGCCTTAGAACCATGCTTGGGTCGTTTAATCTTCTCGATATACTTTCGCATCACCTCATTCACTTGGTTGAGATCGCCGCCGGAAACGCGCAGCAAATCCAAACAAACTAACTGCATCGCCCGAAACAGCGTCTCTTTTTGTTTAATGACCTTTTCGCGATCGTTCAACGCTTTAATAATGCGATTTGCAGAGTCTTGCGAACAGAAGCCGACGGTCTTCCCTTCGTAACAGATCGGAACATACGTCTCTTCAGATTGAAGTTGCCAAGGTGAAAGCGGAGTATTCAAGATCGTCAGTCCTATGGATTAATGCACGACTTAGTAACCTAAGACTTTAGCGAGACATCAATTCTCGCTCTCCCTTTAGAATTAAAGGGTAAAGGAGATTGCGATCGCACCGATCGCCCCTTAGACTCGTCTGAATCATAGCGCGATCGCCTTGGATGGGTTGCGCGAATATTCTTTGGGCGAACGTATTTAAGTTTAACCTCCAGTTTACTGGGATTCAGCAGTCTGAGTACAGACATCACCATCGCACTAAAAAAGGGAGACTTTCAATCTCCCTTGGGTCGCTCCACCCTTTCCTGCAAGCGCAAACGGGGATGAAGACCGAACCCGAATCCTATCGTAAAATGGGCCGAATATTAATTTGGTAGTCAGTCGGATCGGTACCGTCCCCATAATCAGCCAATTGCGGATCGAGTTGACTTTGCAGAGCGGCGATCCGATCTTGAGTTCCGGGGTGAGTGCTAAGAACAGTGGGAACTCCGCCTCGACTGAGGAGTTTTTCCATAAACTCAATCATCGCCATTTGAGGATAGCCTGCTTGACCTAGGGTTACTAACCCGACGCGATCGGCTTCAAATTCAGCTTGGCGGCTGTTGGGGCGGCGCAAGGCCAATTCTACTCCTAAACCCACCAAAATGTTACGGTTCAAGCCCGCAGCACTGGCAAGACCTTGGGCGATCGCCATTTGTCGCATCTGTTTAAGAGCGTGTTTTTCGGTAATATGACCGACTTCGTGAGCAATAACGCTCGCGAGTTGCGCTTCATTATCGGCTGCTCGAATTAACCCCGTATGCAGATACACATAACCCCCCATTGTGGCAAAGGCGTTAATGCTATCATCTTGGACGACTTGAAACGTATAGCGAAAGTCATTACCAGGGGGACGCGGACTTTCTTGGGCGATCCGCTGACCAATCTCGTCAATATACTCCACAACATCTCGGTTGCGGTAGAGTCGGACTTCGCGGTTGACGAGTTGCTGGTTAATTTGACCGCCTAGTGCAACTTCTTGGCGATCGGAAAGATTAGAAAGTTGAACGACTTGAATTCCCTGGAAAATGAGGTCAAATAAGGAAAATGCTGAACCGGGTACTGGAACAGAGACTAAAATTCCAATGGCGACGATAACGGAAATCAAGGGATAAGTCCATTGACCCAAGTATCGCTTCAACGTGGAAAAAGGCTTAATCATCATCAAAACCGTGGCTGCAAGTTTCAGGACATCTCAAAGGGCACTTCAGAGACTAGACGCACTTTGCGAAGTTGAGGTTGCTCAATTTCACATTTCTATTCAGTCCTAATGCCACCATACCAAGTGCAACGCACTCTAAACGAGATACCCGGCATTGCTTTACACAGATTTTATCAGGGGTTGCAACTCACCCCAGTGCGGCTCATTAACCTCATCCCTATCCTTAATTTTCCGATCGCGCAAGGATGATAGGCTCGATCGAGCCTAAAGCCTTGAGATGCAGCATCAATGCGTTGTGAAAAGAATTGAAAAATGTCTGAAATAGCAGACCGATCGGGGACTAACTCTAGCGGTGAGAGTTAAGTTGCAGTGAAGCCCAGAAGAAAATTGTAGCGATTGGCAAGACCAATCATCTTGTCTAAATGGTAAAAGCTTGAGCGATTTTATATTCGCCTAAGCTGACTTGAATGCTGAATTGTTCGCCAATTTCACCGCTAAACTCAAACTGGATATTCCGATTAGTGCTTTTGGCGATCGCTTCCATGACGGAGGTGCCACAATGGTCGAGCAGCATTAGTTTCAGGTTCTCCGGTAAGTAATCGCGATCGCTACCCGAATGAATCTCCAGTAAAACATTCACCCGATCGGCTGGAGCCTGTTGCAAACCCACCAATAAAGCAATAGGTTGATTCAATGGCTCTAAGTGTAACAACTTTCCCCGCTGTACGCTGCCATGATAACGAAAATTAAATGCAAATTCGGGCGAAGGTTGTAAAATTTCTTCCACCTTTTGCCACCCCGCCTCTATCACCCCTGAGAGCCAATGACTCAGGCGGATGGTTTGAGCCGGTTGAAGCGCATTAAGATAAACAATAAAACTGGAAAGACTTTCTAAGTTGTGTAAGGGAATTTCTTCACTATCGACTGTTTGCACAAAACCTACAAGAGTCGCTTCAGTGAGGCTTTCATTAAAAGCAACGCCGATAAACCCAATCCGATCTGACCAAACTTCAGGGGGGACGTAAAGCATTCTGTGGGTGGGTAGAATAGGGCGACATTCCAATTTACCCAAAGGAGGGATGCACAGATCGGCAACATCAAGTAAATGTTGCATCAAAGGATTCCAACTGTCGCTGCTTTCTAAATCGGTTTCAATTCCCAAACACTGTAAGTAAAAATTAACCGCAGAAACGGCGAGCGTATTGAGATAAACTTGTTTGATTTTTTGAGAGGTAACGTGTTGTTTACTCAGGCGCTCGGCATCTAAACATTCAGGTCTGCCCAAGGGGACAGTAAACGTTAATCTGTTTTTATGGCTTCCCATAGTGCTTTTCCGGTCGAGTCTATTTTTCATAGTTCAAACAAAAATCTTGTAGCAATGGTGTCAGTTTTCTCAGGGAACGTTGATAAAAACTACTTAAGGTTGGAATTGGAATATCAAACTCTTGAGAGATTTCTTTCCAGGTTTTCCCCTCTAATCTGAGCAGCGCGATCGCTCTTAAATTGGCATCAGATCTATTCGTGATATGTTCGTCTTTAAAGTGACCTCCTCGATCTTCAATTAGACATTTTTTAACTAACTCAGCTAGCGACTCTGGGGGAGGATCTTCTTGGGGGATATTATCCAAATCGGATAACGTTTTTCGATGCTTGCTCTCTTTGGCTCTAACATCCCGAATAAATCGCCTCTCCATTAAAGAATTAACCCATGCCATAACCGATCCAATCTCAGGGTTATAATTTCCGATATTTTTGCAAATATACAGAAAAAGTTCTTGTCGAGCCTCATTGTAAATGTCGTCATAGTTAAGAAATTGTTGCGATGAAGGGCGGTAAAGTCGTTTGGATTGTAAAATTGCATTTACAAGTTTAGTCAACGCAAAATACCGCTCTTGACTGCATGGCGGATGCTGTTGAGCTTCTAACGCTAACTGTTGCAACAGCGTATCTAAGCTACCGTTACCTGGAGAATTCATCTATTACTCCATCAACTCTGCTTAAAACCAAAAGACCTGAGCGGTCTTTAAGGTTAGGACAGTTAGAGATGGAGAATTGAGATGCAATCGATTCATAAACGAACTAAGCCTGCGTGAAACCAACATGAGGGGACGCCCTCTATTGCTTTCTCGGCAGAAGGTCAAGATTTTTATGTCAATTGGGCTAAATATTTAATAAATATTTACAATTGCGCTCGGTAAGATGCAAATCTCCCCCTTTTTGTAAAGTTTTGATGAACTGGGCGAAACTTGCATAAAATCTCTCTCTTACGACCGATAAAGAAATAGAGGCGGGTTCCAGTTTATTTTGTTACTTGAATTATCCGTAATTATTGCCGCATTGAGGGGTTTGACAACGTGTTCAGCACCAGCAGTCGGATCTGCGATCTCGTTCAGCAAGCACTAGCCATTGGTTTTCTGAGTCTAGAAGCTGAAAATTTTCTCAGACACCTATTATGTGCGCCTTACGATCGAGCCGATCTCAAAGCCTTTCTGCAATTACAAGAAGCAGTAGCCTCCGGAAGCGTTAAACAAGAATCTCGCGAACTCCGAAAAACTCAAATTACTAGAAACTCAGCCTAAAGCTATCCGCCTTTTCCAAAACTGGGAAGTTCAACATTATATCAGGGAGAATCACTCGATGAAGGGGTTGAATCAGTCTACCGCCAAGGGATTTGCTATGCGATTTTTCTCTAAAAAAAGACAAAAGCCTTCTGTAGAACTATCCGATCAAAGCTTTATTCTAGAACCCATCTTAACCCCTAGTGGTATTATTGACGGCTCAGACGACAATGATTCAAGCACTTTGTTACTAGACTTTTCTAGTAACGAATTGGATAGCTCGATAGAGCCTGAAATTGACAGTTCGCCCGATCTCGATATTCCAGACTCTCCAGTCGTTCTCGATAATTTGCTTGAAACCCCTCTTTCCGATACAGAAATTGAAACGATCGATTATGTCACTTCTGATGCAGACATTCTTCCTGAAATCGGAACTGTAGAGGGGGTTGAGGTATCTGATAGTGAGGTAACTTATTTAGGAGAAGAGACTAGCGAAACTGAAATATCCGATAGTCCCATTGCTGATTCAGTAGATGAGATTGGCGATAATTCTCAGGAGAGTGAGGAAATTGCGATCGCCTCAACCGATTCCTCCGATCCTGAAACGAGCGATCCAGTTGATACTACTTCCGATATTGAGATCGCACCGAAAGAAAGCGAAATGCCCTCAACGGAAGAGATTAGCAACGATGTAGCAGAACTTGCTGCTTATGAAGAAACCGAAATTTCCGATAGCGAACCCTCAGCCAGCAGCATTGAATCTAGCGATTTGGAAGTTGCCCTAGATAACGATACCTCCGCAGTTAGACCTATCGATGACTTAGAGGGAAATTTACCCGAAAATGAGATTGATTCCCCTGATGATAGCGCTACAGAGTTAATCGATCCAATTCTTCCCCCAGACATTATTCCCCAAACTGAATTTACCTTCGACTCCGGCGTCTTCACCGTTGGAGAAAGCGGCGTTGTCGGAATTGACTTCCTGTTTGATGGAGGCGCTTACAAAGGCGAACTGGGGATGTTTAGCCTAGAGGGAATGAACGAATTTGAACCCGGTTCCGAAGCCTTTATCCAAGAAGCCGCCAGACGCGCCTTAAAGCCAATCAGAATTAGGTCATGTCGTCATTAGCGATATCCAAGAAGGGGCTAAATTTAGCGCCGCCTTACCCCATGAAGGGAATTTTAACTCTGGAGAATACCTAGGGATCAAAACCTTTACTATGCGTGCTGGCGACCA